>JBDSJW010000218.1:0-12481 GCA_039917235.1 Kapaibacterium sp. (SeqCode)
GCTTTACAGTGAACAACACCGGCACCATCGATAACTCCAGGGGGATCGTGAGCGCGCTGGGCAGCGTGGGAGTGGCGGGCACTACAACGCCGATGGCGATCGCGGGCTTTGCACAGACCGGCCACGGCATCTACGGACAGAGCAACGGCGGCGGCGCCGGCGTGTACGGCAGCGGCAGCGGTGCATCGAATGGCATTTCGGCGGTGACGTTCGGCAGCGGAAACGCGATAGAGGCGGTAACGCCCACCACCGCCGCGGATGTCATCTACGCCCATACGGGAGGGACGGGCCGCGCCGGCTATTTCCAGATTCAGAATGCGGCAAACAGCTCCAACGCCATCTTTGCGACAACCCTGGGATCCGGCAACGGCATCATGGGGCAGATCACGCTGACCACCAGCGGGGCGGCCGGCGTCTACGGTGAAACGAACTCCACGGCCGGAGGGGCGGTAACGGCGGGCTCCTCGGGGGTGCTCGGGACGGTGACATCATCGTCAAACGGCGCATGGTCGGCCGGGGTGCGCGGGATCAACAACAGCACCACCGGCTCCGGCGTGGGGGTGATAGGATATCAGGCGGGGAGCGGGTTCGGCGTCTACGGCGAGGCACCGCTCGGCTATGGTACGGTGGGACGAAGCTCCGGGGGGACGGGCGTTCTGGCCGATGGGACCGGCGCCGGCAGCAACGCGCTGATTGCATCGTATAACGGCGGCACCGCCAGCACGGTGGCGGCAAACAACTGCGCCATCTTCCGTAACGGCGGCCTTAACGTGGCCCGCATCGACAACACCGGCAAGGGATACTTCAACGGCGGCACGCAGAACAACGGCGCGGACGTGGCGGAGGCATTCGCGGTGGAGGGAGAGCGCTCCACGTACGAACCGGGGGATGTCCTGGTGATCTCCACGCGCAGCGACAGGACGGTGGAGAAATCATCCACGCCATATTCAACGGCCGCCGTCGGCGTCTACGCCACCAAGCCGGGAGTGCTCCTGACCGACAGGAGCTTTGACACCAGCATCGATGATCTGGTGCCGATGGGCGTTGTGGGCGTGATCCCGACCAAGGTCTCATCGGAGAACGGGGAGATTCATCGCGGCGATCTGCTGGTGACATCCTCCACCCCCGGCCACGCGATGAAGGCGGGAGCCAACCCGGCCGTGGGAACGGTGATCGGCAAGGCGCTGGAGAATTTCGAGAAGGATGGCACCGGCATTATCAAGGTGCTGGTGAACGTAAAGTAGCCGGTCGCTGGACCCCGACTGGCTACAAAAAAGGGCGCCGGAGAGAGAGATCTCCCCGGCGCCTTTTCATATCGAATATTATACATCGGATAGTTCGCGTGCCGAACATCCGGAACCGATACGAGGGACATTATCCCGCGATAAGCCCCTGCACCGCCTCGTGCTCCTCCTCCAGTTCCTTCACCGATGCCATGAACTTCTCCTGACCGAACTCGTTGTGCTCCACGCCTGCCACAATCTCCCAGCTTCCATCGGCATTGGTGCGAACCGGGAAGCCGACCATCAGCCCATCCGGCGTGCCGTACTCCCCTTTCGAGCAGACCGCCACCGAATGCCAGTCGCCGGCCGGGGTGGGGTTGATCAGGGAGACGACGGTATCGATGGCCGCGTTGGCCGCTGAGGCCGCGGAGCTGAGGCCGCGCGCTTCGATGATCGCCGCGCCGCGCTTCTGAACGGTGGAGATAAAATCTCCCTTCAGCCAGTCGTGATCGCTGATCACATCGGTTGCCGGGGCACCGCCGATCTTCGCGTTGTAGAAATCGGGATACTGCGTGGCGGAGTGATTTCCCCAGATAGCGAGGTTCGTCACCTCGGAGACCGGCCGGCCTGACTTCTGCGCAAGCTGCGTCATGGCGCGGTTCTGATCCAGACGGGTCATCGCAAAGAAGCGATCGTTCGGGACATCGGGGGCGCTGTTCATTGCTATCAGCGCATTTGTGTTGCAGGGATTTCCCACCACCAGCACGCGGACATCGCTTGCGGCGTTGTCGTTGATGGCGCGCCCCTGCTTGGTGAAGATGCCGCCGTTGATATTCAGAAGATCGCCCCGCTCCATTCCCGCCTTGCGCGGAACCGAGCCAACCAGCAGCGCCCAGTTCACATCGCGGAACCCCTCGTCGATTTCGGAGGTTTGCACCACTTCCTGAAGCAGCGGAAACGCGCAGTCATCCAGCTCCATCACCACCCCCTGAAGCGCCTTCAGCGCCTGCGGAAGCTCGATCAGGTTAAGCGATACCTTTGTGTCAGGGCCGAAAATCGCCCCCGATGCGATGCGAAACAGGAGTGAATAGCCGATCTGGCCGGCTGCCCCGGTCACCGCGACACGAACATGTTTACTCATGGGACTAACGAATTGAAGAGTTTGAAAGATTGAACGAACGAAGAACACCAAAATACCGAACCTGAACGTTTCTGAATCCCGCTTTTCGATATCGGGTTGTGAGCGCCAGCTACTGGAACGATCTCCACCCCTGAAGGTTCTTCACGTCGATCTCCACCACGGGATAGCGCTCCGATACCCGCTCGCCGTAGATCCAGTCGATCATCTCCTGCATCCCGGCCGTCGCCAGCCCCACGCGACCGATCGCGCAATCGCTGGCGTCGATATCATAGCAAAAGTACCACCAGTGTTTCGCCGACGCCGCAAGCACATGGATCACGGTGCCGAACTCGTGGAAATGGGTGTAGAAACGATTGGACATCGAGATGTGCCGCTCCTCCTCCTCGGGATCGCGCTCGGTGATCACCGCCCGCAGCTCCACATAGTTGATATAGCAGTTAAGCACATCCACCGAAACGAACTCCAGCAGCGATCCCGGCGGAAGGATATCATCAACCAGCGGCACGGTGGATGCCGTTCCTATCCGCCGCTCAAACGGCGATCGCCGCGCCGGAATGCGAGCCCCCCCCGAGGATTTCTCCGGGCGCGCGCCACCGCCACCTTCAGCCCGGGAGCCGGGAAGTCCATCATGATCGATATCGCGCATTCCTGTCATTTGATCATTCGTCGTCCGCCATGCCGCACTCCCCGCCCGGAAGAACACCACGATGCAGGGGAGGGATTGGCCGATAAACTACGGAATGGAAGGGAGATGATGGGCCGGGTGGAAAGAGAACGAGCCGGAGGATGATCGGCGGGCGATGCATCGGTTCCGGCTCATGCGCGTTTGTAAGATGACGGGAATACTACCGCAGCGTGAAATCAAACTGGATGGTGACGGTCTGCGAGATCTGGGGCACGTTGCTCGGCAACCGCTGCGCCTTCGCGCGACTCAGCCCCGCGATGGCGGCCCTGACCAGCGCCTCGTCCACGCGCTTCACCGGCGCAATCCCGACAATATCGCCGGTCGGAAGCACCGTAAACCGGAGCTTTACGCTCCCGGTGGCGTTCAGCCCGCCGGGATAGGTCGCCCGTGGATGGACCACCCAGCCGCGATTGCCAAGCCCGATTGCCGATCCAACCAGCACGCCAACGCCCGGTCCCCCCGGTCCCAGCGCCGGCGATTTCCCCTTTCCATTGGGATCGCCGGCCGAGCCGACGATATGGGGCATCGTCTTCGAGGAATCCCTCTTCAATCCCGCCACGCTTGTCTGCTCCGGCTGCTTCTGCACCGGCTTAACCTTCGTGGGAACATCGACCTTCACCGATCGCTTCGGATCGACCGTGTTCTTTGTGGGATCGGGCTGCGCGTCGCGATGTCCCTTCATCGATGGGCCTACCGGGCCCGTCTTCACCGTCGGATCGCCGCCCCCCCCCTGCTTGTCGTTCAGAGACATCAGCGTGATGGGGATGCTCATGGTATCGCTCGCCGGAATCGGAAGATCGCCAAGGGAAACCTTGTCGGTGGTCGATTTGTCCGGCGATGAGAAGAGATAATATCCGATAATGCCGCCATGCAGCAGCAGGGAAAGGGCAAGCGCCGTCACCAGGTTTCGGTTGAACACCTGTTTCAGCTCCGCCGCTCCGTATCGATTGTTCCGTTCAGTCGTTTCCATAGATATCAGCCTCCAATCTGCTTCTCCACGCTCCTTCTTCACCCATTCCGCTCCCCCGAAGTTCCCGGTCGCCCGCTCTTCTTCAGGGAAGACGACCGAAAGATATTAAAATGTTCCTTTAACTCCCCCCCGTATCTCAAACCGTGGCGCGGAATAATTCTGCCACAGTTCGTATTGACTGGCAAGGAGATTTGTGATCTCCGCGAAGACCGAAAGATTTTCAAGCACTTTATAGGAACCGCCGGCGCCAAGAAGAAAGCGCATCGGCAGCCGCAGCTCCCCCGTTGTCGCGGCGCTATCAGATAGCACGGTCCGCTCTTCGGTTTGAACGAGAAGCGATCCGAAGAGATCTATTTCGCGATTCAGCGAGAAATCCGCCCGCGCCCGCAGATCGACCGCCGGGATCATCGGCAGCGCGCGGCTCAGGCTGTCCACCGCCGAACGGATCACCGCGTCGGCATCCAGCGTCAGCCTTGGGGTGATAAGGAAGCGGGAGGAGACCATCCCGCCGATGGTCCGCGATGCGATGTAATCGTAATGCAACTCACCCGGAAGACCAAGCGCCGTTACGATCGGCGTATTGCTCGCGCGCTCGAAGAAGACGCGCCCCTCCAGCGTAAAACCCTCCAGGCTCAGACGCCCCCCGGCCGCCAGCCGGACCGGCACCCGCTCAGGGCGGAGGACGATATCACGATCGACATACGGGGCCGCCATGATCCTGTCGCGATAGGTGGCCGCGCGAAGCTCCGGGGCAAACCATCCGAACACCGAGAGGACATTACTCGCCTCGTAGCGGAGGGAGAGCCGGGGCATGATCAGGCTGCTCGATCCGCTGTCGGAGTTATCGCCGCTGGCAACCACCAGCCCGCCCGTGAGAAAAAGACTCCGCGACGGATGCCATTCCGCGTCGCCGTGGAACGAGAAGAAGGTTGGCGTGTTGGTCGCGGCCGTGTAGCGGAGCGATGTCGATGAAAACTGCATCCCGCCGCTGAATCCCCACGATGAATCGATCCGCCCGGCAAGCCCAACCATCAGCGTCGGCGATGTCGATGTTGCCTGGCGAATGGTATCCACATCAGTATCCGCGACGCTCATGCCGTCAAGTTGAAACGCGATACGGTAGCTGAACGGAATCTCCTCCTCGCTCTTCAGCATTACGCTGCCGCTGTTGCCGGTGCGGGAGCGGTCAAACCGCGTCCTGGTATTGCCATAGAGGAAGTAGCCATCCCCCAGATGCTGAAACCCGCCGGCCACGCGGAGGCCGCGCAGCGGCTCAATCCCATCGCCGATAAGCAGGCTGCCGCGCGCGCCGATAAGGAGCGAGCTGGCCTTTGCGCTGTCGATATGCCCGGCGGTGCCGCGATAGTCCAGATCGGCCGCCACATCGAACTTCTTTCTGATGTATTCGGCGCTTACCATCGCGCGCGGCGAGAGATAGCTCCCCAGGCTTGCCTCGTAACTGGTCTTCAGCGGCGCCTCATACTCCCGGTATCCCGGAAGGGCGCCCCCGGAACCTCCAAGACTGGAAACGCGATCACCGAAGAGCATCACATCGGTCGGGGGGAGTTGATAGAGGGATGTATCGATCACTTCCCCCTTGCGCGCTTTTGGAAGCGTGACCACCCGTTTGCCGTAGACCGGCACGGGGTTCAGATCCAGCGGCGGCAGATCCTGCGCCAGCAGCGGGGCGGACGCAAGGAACGCAAGTGCGATGACGAGACGAGGGAGTGATCTATTCATGCCGGTCTTGATTCGGAATAAGTATCGATATGCTTTGCCCGCGGCGCGCGCGCTCATTATTTCTTCAGCTTCTTCAATCGCGCTTCCGCCTCCTTCTTCACCGCCGCGTTCTCGCTCTGCGTGGAGAGCTGCGTGTAGATATCCCGCGCCGCCGCGTAGTTGGTCAACTGCTCGTAGACGCCGCCGAGCTTCATCAGCCCCGGCTCCGCGTACTCGGTATAGGAGGCGAAATCGGTGGTAAAGCGGCGAAGCTCCACAAGCGCGGCGGAGAGATCGTTGTTCTTGATCAGAAGCTCCCCACGGAGAAGAAGCGCCTCGGCGGCGATATCGTCAAGACGCCGGTTGACGACCGCGGCCAGCAGATCGAGCGACCTGTCGATCTCGCCACGCGGCGCGATAAGCCGCGCCGTTGCCACGCGGCTCTTGTCAAGGAAGAGATCATCCTCCTTCCCCCTGCTGGAGTCCAGCACCATGCGGAACTCCTCCAGCGCGCCGAGAGTATCGCGCAGCGCAAGCCTGGCCTGGGCTATTCCGTAATGCGCCTCGTTATCCCGTTCCCGATCGGCATACTTCGTCAGATACTGCTCGTAGCTGTTGGCGGCCTCGCTCCACTGGCCCGCGCGGAGCATCAGGTTTGCCTCCTCCACCTGCGCGTTCGGCGCGGCGGCGCTGGCGGGATAGCCATCCACCACGCGACGATAATAGAGCGCGGCGGAATCGCGGTTCCCCAGATATTCATAGCCGCGCGCCACCTGATAGATGGCGTCCGGCACTACCGGGCTGTTCGGATACTGTTCGGCGATGCGGTTGTAGAGGAGGATCGCCCCGGGGAAATCGCCCCCCTCCAGCACAATCCCCGCCTTGCGGAAATCGAGCGAGTCGGGGGGAATCCTGTTCGGGTTGCGAACCTGGAAGCTGTCGATGATCGCCACCGCCTCCTGCCCACGTCCCATGGCGTTAAGGGTAAAGCGGACGGCATCGAGCGCCGGAGGGACAACGGTGCTGTTGGGATAATCATCAAGCACGCGACGGTAGTAGACCAGGGCGCTGTCGTAGCTCTCGTTGTTATAGTAGATATCCCCCAGCGCAAAGGCCACCTGCGGCAGCAGCTTGCTCTCGGGATAGCGGTCGGGGAATGCCATAAACTCCGCGATCGCCAGCGAATCCCGGTTGTTTCCCTGATAGATCGACCCGATGTTGAACCCATAGCCGTCGCGACGAGGGGAGGTGGGATAGCTTGCGATCAGCTTGCGGAACACCTCCACGGCGCGGTCCACCTCCCTGAGCTGGAGAAGCGCCTCGGCGATATGGATCTGCGCCTCCTCATCGCGCGCCCCCTTGCCGGAGAGACCTCCCACCGATTCGTAGGTCTCGATTGCCTTTGCGTACTCCCCGAGAAATCTGTAGGAATCGGCAAGGCGGAGCGTGGCCTCCACGGCCAGATCGCTCTTCGGGTTGTTCTCGATAAAACCGCTGAAGGCAAGCGCCGCCTTCCTGAACTCCTTCTGCTGGAAATTGGACCACGCCAGCCCGTAGAGCGATTCCTCGCGCCAGCGGCCGGAGGCAAACCGCTCAACGTACATCGCGTAGTAGCGCTCCGCCTCATCGTACGCATGGTCCTGATAGAGCGCCTCCCCCAGCCAGAACGTGGCGTCGGCGATCTGCTCCCCCTTCTGCTGCTCGGACACATACTCGCGGAAGCGATCCACCGCGCTATGGAACCGTCCCACTTTGTAGAGCATCACCCCCTCGCGATAGAGCGCGCGACGATAGAGCTCCCCCGTGGCGCCGATTTTCTGCGCGCGGGCAAAGGCGTACTGCGCGTTCCCCGCGTCGTTAAGCGCGGCGTAGGACTCGCCAAGGAGATAGTAGGCATCGGGGCGGACATCGCTTTCCGGGAACTGGCGGGCGGCGATCAGCAGATAGTGGCGGGCGGAATCGTACTGCTGGCGACGGTAGAAGATCCTGCCAAGCTGGTAGTAGGCGTTATCGCTGAACGATTCGTACGGGAGCTTCGCCACCAGCGATTCGAACGTCTTGAACGCGCCGGCCGTATCCCCCTGCTTCACCTGAATGGCGCCGATCTGGTACGATGCCGCCGCCGCGATCGAATCGATCCCATCCTCCAGCAGCCGGAAGGTCGCCACGGACTCAGGATATTTTCCCAGTTGCAGCTCCGCCCATCCCACGCCATACCGCGCCGAGCGGACGCGGGGGCTTTTCGGAAAGGTGCGGAGGAATTCGTTGTTGTAGCGGAGCGCGTCATCGTAGCGGCCGAGCGCCGAGCTGATTTCGCCGAGATAGAAAAGCTGCTCCTCCGTCTGTCGCTCGCTCCGCGGGGTGATGCTTGTCAGGAGCCTCAGGGCCGATTCATTGTTCCCCCGCCGCGCGTCGATCACCCCAAGCCGGAGCTGTGCATCGAGCAGAAGATCCCCCCCCGGATCGCTGTCGATCAGCTTCCGGTAGAGCAACGCGGCGCTGTCCAGCTCCCCGCGTCCCTCCATGATCCACGCCTTCAGATAGAGCGCGGGATCGGTGAACTCGAAACGGTCCCCCGTAAGCGACTCTCCGGCGTAACGCTCCGCCTCATCCAGCCGGTTGCTATCGGCGGCGATACGCGCAACCCAGTAGAGCGCGTTCCGATGATCCGCCCCGGCACCGGCCGCCACCTCGCGAAACGCCTCGGCGGCCTCCCCGCGCAGCCCCTCCTGATATGCCGCCGTCCCCTCCAGATAGCGCATCTCCTCCCGCCGCGCATCGAACGGATAGGACGCCAGGAAGGAGCGGCTTCCCGCGTAGGCGGCGCGATAATGCCCCAGCATAAACTCCGCGCGGGTAAGGAGATAGAGCGCATCGGCAATATTCTCACCGGGGGCGACGGAATCCAGCGCGCTCTGAAGGCCGGCGGCGGCATCCACATACGAGCCATCCCGGATAAGGCGCGCGGCCTCGCTCACGGCACGCGGAAGCGGACGCTCCTCCTGAACGCGAGGCTGCGCCGCAAGCGTGACCGATAGCAAGAGGAAGAGAATCGGAAGCGGAGAGAATATCTTCACGGTAATCGAATAAGTCTTGGAGATGCCCGGCTCTGTATCATCGGCACGGCGGCGTTCCGGCCACCGCCGGCATTGACGGCATCCCTGGGGAGGGGCAAAGATAGCAAAACCGGGAAGTAGGCCGGAGAATGTGCGCCCCGTGAATCATGGACTCGATCGGGGAGATTTGTGACGATCTATTGGGGACGTTTGAAACGTCCCCCGACACGACATGACACGACACGACGGAGAGACAATCTCCGCGCAATCCGCACAACGAAAGAGGCCGGCAATCATCCCGATCGCCGGCCTCCTGAACTATCGAACCGTTCAGACGAAGGTTACACCATACGATATTTCATCTCCACGCCACCGGCGTTCCATCCGCCGGAGTCTCAGGGCTTTCCGTTGATGTCGTGCACGGTCGGCTCGGCGGGGGCTTCGTGCTTCGGCGCCTCCTGTTTCGGAGCTTCCTGTTTGGGCGCCTCTTCATGAGGCTCTTCCTTCGGCGTGCTGGCGGACGTGTTGTTCCCCGTGCCGTCGGTTGGCGGCGTGGATTCCACATGCGTCTGCTTCTGCCCGATGTTGTCGATGCGGGCGCGCTTTATCGCCGCCTGATCCGGTTTATCGTGATGCTTCACCTGGCGCATGCCGTAGCTGAACCGGCGCTCCTCGCGCTCCGTCTCGCTGAACGCCTTCCGTTCCTCCGCCATGTACTTCGTCACCTCGTTCGCCTTCGCCGGCTGTTTCAGCGCGGTGTAGGCGCGGACCATCATATCCTCCACGCTATCGCGGAGCGAGCGGCGGAGCGGGCGCTCCTGCACCTGAAGCCACGCCTTCTGCACATAGACCGGCTCGATAACGGCGATCACCCCCTTCGGCGATGTCTGGGCGGCGGCGTGCTGCACGATCCCGTGCATCTTCGGATAGGGATTATAGCGACCCAGATCATCGATCTGCTCGCCGGTGCGCCGCACCAGCTTATTCACCACATCAGCCACCTGATCGGGGTCCGGCACCGCCACGCTGTCAAGGCGCGCAAGGTTGATCTTCGGCATCATCGTCAGCGCGATATGCGACTCGTTCATGGCATCGGCGTGTTTGAGCACGTAGACCAGTGCCTGCGCGGTTTCCAGGTTCAGATCGGTATCCACCATCCCAAGCCCCATGCGGATCAGAAGATCCCCCTTGGCGCCGGTGAGGAGATCGCCACGGCGTATCACCTGCTGACGGAGAAATTTCCCCTGATTATAGCTCCGCTGAACATCCCCCAGCGCGTACGATTTACGATGGCGAAGAAACTGGAGCGCGGTGGCCGGGTCCTTGTAGCCCAGCAGCTCCAGCACCCCCATCACCTGGCTGAAGGTCACTTCCACATAATAATCGATCGATTTCTTGTGGCAGAGCTTCGCGACCGCCTTCATAAAGGTCTTCCGTCCCCTCAACGCCCTGACATTCGCCATAAATGAGAGATCCTCATCGATGTCGTAGCCGGTCACTTCCGTCCCGCGGGGGATGGAGGTGATGGTGGCCCCCACCGAATCCTTGGTGCGGATGGTGATAAGATGGATGGCATCGGCGTGGTTATCGGTGGAGGCAAGCCTGTTGTCCAGCCCGACCACCAGAATGTTCACTTCCTTCGGAAGCGCCGACGCGGCCTTGGCAATATCATCATCATACACCGCCTCATACACCTTGTCAGTCACCGCCGCCGCGGATGCCAGCGGCGTGGGCATGGGAGTAACCCAGCCGACGAACTGCCATGCACAGAGAAATGTGAAAACAATTGCGATGTACCACGGCCAGCGCCGACGGCGACGCGGTTGGACCGCGACATTCGTATCATCAGTTTTCATAGACGGGAAAGAAATAGTGGGCCGCAAATATAAGAGAAATATAATTGCCGCATAATATAGACGTAACGCGACCAGCGGCCGCGTTACGCTCGAACAGGGGGAAGGAAGCGGGGGAAATGAAAACGATACGTGTGTCGGGGGAGGTTTCAAACCTCCCCTGCCAAATCATCTGCACCACAGGACGCACAAAAAACGTTTCAACGCCATCAGACCACGGCGCCGTCGAACCGGCGGAGGGTTTCCATCGTGTCCAGCTCGGGACAGAGGGAGAGCCAGCCGGGGCGGCCGAGCATTTTCCGGTACATCGGCGGCGGGATGGTCAGGGATTCCGCGCCGCCGGAAAGCGGCAGGCAGGTACGGATGGAATCTTCATCCCCCTGAAGGACTTTCGTCCCCCATTCCGGCTCGATCACCAGCTCGCGACCAAGCGCCACCAGCGACGGGCCATCCTCCAGCACGCGCACCGCCTCCTCCGGCGTCACCACCGATCCCACGCCGATCACCATCGTTTTCCCCGCCACCCGCTCGGCAATCACCGATGCCCGTGGCCGGAGATCGGCGCGATCGCGGAGGGAGCCGGCGAAGTAGTTCGCGGTGGAGATATGGAGCCAGTCCAGACGGCAGGCCACAAGCCCCTCCACAAGCTGAAGCGTATCCTCCATCGTGATGCCCGGCTCCTCGATCTCCTCCGGCGAAAGCCGATAGCCGATCGAGAAGGGGCGATAGGCGTTTCTACGGACAACCTCCTGCACCTCTTCCAGCACGGCAATCGGAAACGCGGCGCGGTTCTCGATGGAGCCGCCCCAGGAATCGGCCCGATGGTTGGCGTGGGGGGAGAAGAACTGCTGAAGCAGATAGGTGTTGGCGCCATGAATCTCCACGCCGTCGAAACCGGCCTGGATGGCGCGCCGCGCCGCGCGACCGAACGCCTTGATCGTCTCCTCGATCTCCGCCGAGGTCATCTCCCTCGGAATATCGGCGCCGGGACGGAGCGCGGCGATGGCGCTCGGCGCGAGGGGGGCGGATCCCAGCAGGGACGCCGGGGACATCCGGCCGCCGTGATGGATCTGAAGCACCGCGCGCGCTCCGGCACCGTGAATCGCGTCGGCGGCGAGCTTCAGGCTTGGGATCATCGCATCATCGGCGCAGCTCCACTGCCCCTCGAACGCATGTCCGTGGTCGATAACATAACAGGCGGCGGTGATCACCATCCCCAGGCCGTGCGAACGGCGCCGGAGAAACTCCACCTCCTCCGGCGTGATCGTGCCGTCGAGGTTGGAGGAATAGGTCGTCATCGGGGCGAGCACAAGACGGTTCTTCAGCGTGATATCACCCGCCAAGAACGTAAGAGGCTCGAACAGAGGGGCGTAGGCCGAATTGGTCACGTTCGGATATAAATCGTACGGAGTTGAATGATAGATCGGCATCGGGATAGATCCCGAGCGGATTCCACTGCACGGCTTCCTCAGGCGTTCGTCAGGCGCCGGCCGAAGCCCTTCGCGCGCGGAGCATTGTCTCGGAACTGTTCCGGGGAGGATATTCAGAAGAGGAGACAAATATACCTCTATGACGGATATCGACCGGGAAATGTGCCAACGCCGCGCGCTCCAGTGACGATTGGCACGGCGCCATGTTGCTCCCTTCACCATTCTTCATATTTTCGGCATCTGTCCGCATCAATCATCAGGAATCCCCGAAGCGTTTAACGGGATGGGTCATCGGCCCATCAGAGGCGATCTCCTTCCGGGGCATATTTTATGAGCGTTTAGTGAATATCTTTCAAGCGATCGTCCTCGGCCTTATCCAGGGGCTGACCGAGTTTCTCCCCATC
>JBDSJW010000219.1:0-5202 GCA_039917235.1 Kapaibacterium sp. (SeqCode)
CGCCGGCCGCGGGGCTGAGCGATGCAACCATCAGCCATCCATCAGCCAAGCCTACGACAACCACGACCTATACCGTCACCGTTACCGACGCGCATGGCTGCACCGCGACCGATGATGTCATCGTCAACGTGGTCCCGCCGATGAAGGTTGATATGCCGGCCGAGGTCTCCACCTGCGTCGGAACGCCGATCACCATCGGCAACATCGCCACCGGTGGCACACCCGGATACGGCTATCAGTGGAAGCCCGCCGTTGGGCTGGATAACCCCACGTTCGCGCGGCCGCTCGCCAACCCCGACAGAACCACGACCTACTACCTTCGGCTCAACGATGTGAATGGCTGCATTTATCTTGATACGATCACCGTCGTTGTCAAGCCGCTGCCGGTCATCTCCGCGGGACCGGATCTTATCCTCTGTTCCGGCAGCTCGGTCCCCCTTACCGTGACCAAGGGGAGCACATACCAGTGGTCGCCGGCAACCGGGCTCTCCTGCGTCGATTGTCGCGCGCCGATCGCGTCGCCGAAAACGACAACACGCTATATCGTTGCCGTTACCGATTCGCTGGGATGCACGGCCTCCGATACGGTGATGGTCGTTGTCCGCACGCCGAAGATTTCCAGCACTTCATCGACAATTGATTTCGGCAGCCTGCTCGGTTGCACCACCAGCGCGCAGCAGGATTTCCTCCTCCGCAACAACGACAGCGCCGATATCGACATCGATCAGGCCACCTTCAGTGATGCCGGCTTCGCGGTGGTCTCTCCGGGCTTTCCGATTCATATCAAGGCGCACGATTCGGTGACGATCCACCTCCGGTTCACGCCGGTCAAGGGGGGAATCTCCACCGGACGGATGACGCTGAAGGCGCTCTGCAACACGGAGTATGTGATCGATCTGACCGGCACAAAGCCGACCACGGCCATCTCAGCCGACCCGGCGGTAATGGCCTTTGGGACATCGTTTGCCTGCCAGACAATCGCGGCCGATTCCACGATCACGATCAGCAATACCGGCACTGCCCCGCTCACCGTCGGAAAGGAAATCGTCTCGGCTCCATTCTCGGTGATTGGGCCGGCGCTTCCGCGAACGATTCAGCCGGGGGATACGATCCATCTGATTGTTCGCTACGCCCCCGTTGGGCCGGGAACCTTTTCCACCGATCTGGCACTTCCGTTCCAGGCGGGTGCCTGCTCCGATACGCTCCGCGTCACGCTGAACGCCGTGCGACGCCAGCCCGGCGCGACGGCATCGCTGAGTTCGATCAGCTTCCCTCCGCTGCTCGGCTGCGACGCAACCCGCGACACGACGATCGTCGTGGTCAACACCGGCGATGCGCCGATCACCATCGATGGCGGCATCGGCACGGCAGGCTTCAGGCTCGTGAACGCAACACCGAGCGGGCCGATTGCGCCGGGGGATTCCATCACCCTGACCCTTGGTTTCACGCCAGCGGCCCAGGGAGCCAGCGCCACCCGATTCGCACTGGTCTACGGCCCCTGCCATGACACCATCCCGGTCAACCTGAGCGGCAGCAAGGAGGGAATCAGCTTCCAGCTTCCCGACTCAATCAACTTCGGCGATCTGGCGGCATGTGCCGGAAGCAGCCTTCACCGGAAGCTCACCATCACCAACAACAGCGATGGCGCGCTTGCGGGCCTGGTCCGCGAAAGCAGCATCACCGGCGCGTTCGGCTCGTCGATCACCGATGGCACGCCGCTTCCGAACGGCCAAGCGGTCGATTTTGATGTCGCGTTCACCCCCACCGCCGATGGCGCGGTGACTGGTACACTCGATATCACGCTCGATCCCTGCGGCATCAGACGGAGCATCATCCTGACCGGGCGACGACTCTCCCCCGCCCTTACAACTCTGGCCCCGCTGAACCTGGGGCAGGTTCCCGCCGGTGGAACAGCCTCGGGCGCCATCCGATTCCGCAACACCGGAACAGGGGCGATCACGATCGACAGGATCGATGGAGTGACGGCGCCGTTTACCCTTGCCGGAACACAGCCGGTGCTCCCCGCGGTGCTCCAACCGGGGGATGAGCTGATTGTCACGATCCAGTTCGACGCCATCATCGGCGTCCATCAGGGGACCATCACCGCCGTGGCAACGGTCCCCTGTTCGATCAAAACCGACGCGGTTGTGGAGGCGGAAGGGACCTCTCTTGGCGGCGCCACGGCGATCATGATCCCATCGGTCACGGCGGCTCCGGGGGATACGGTAATTATCCCGTTGATACTTACCTCGGCAAGCAGCGCTCCGCCGGCGTCGATCGGCAGCTATCGCACAACGCTCCGGTTCAACCGAAAGCTCCTGATCCCGGTAACCAGGCCGGTCGCCGATGCCATCGTCGGTGGTGACAGGGTGGTGACCTATGCGGGGCAGAGCAACGGCGTGGCTCCGCCGGGAGCGTTCGCATCGATCAGGTTTATCGCGGCGCTCGGCGATACGCTTATCACGCCGGTGGTGATCGACTCGTTTGCCTGGAATGACCAGGCGATCACCGTAACCACGGGCGATGGTCTCTTCACGCTGCGCGATATCTGCCTGACCGGCGGCCAGCGCCTGATCAACGCCGAAGGGAACCTGACGCTGAAGGCCGCCTATCCAAACCCCGCCGGAGCGGTTGCCGATATCGAATATGAAGTGGTGGAATATGGCCGAACGGAACTCTACGTTACCGATCTTCTCGGACGCCGCGTTGCGCTGCTGGTGGATGCCGAGCTTGTGCCGGGAGGATATATCGTCCGGTTTGATACACGGGAATTAAATACCGGGACCTATTTCTACACGTTGCAGACGCCGACCGGCCGGTTGACGAAAATGATGCAGATTCGGAAATAGGCGATCACGAACTATCGGCACGAAAAAAAGGCGGAACCGAATAATCGGCTCCGCCTTTTTGCATAATCATATCGCCGGCAATAAACGGCGATGATTAAATTCTACATCAGCTGAATTCTACATCAGCTTCGTATAGAGCACCGGCTTATCCAGCTTGCTGACATCGTAGAGGTAGAACCCGGATTCGGCGGTGACAATCAGAAGATTTCCGCTCAGGATTACATCGTACGGCGTGATCCCCGTAACCGTGCCGATCTGCCGGACGTTGGCGGGATTATGAACATCGAGAATTTTCAATCCCGCAACGCCATCGCAGACAATCGCCATTGAATCACGAACGGCAAGGCCATACGGCCCGGAGAGATTCACCGTTTTGATAAGCACCGGATTTTCGATATTGGTGATATCGAGAATGTCCATCTGATCGCCATTGGAACCACAGGCGGAACCCGAACGGAGCGTGACATAGGCACGGTTTCCATCGACAACGACGGGATCGCAGCTACGCGCATGCTGAAATTGCGATATCTCCGTGGGATGCGTCCGATCGGTGATGGAGAAAATATACATCCCGCGCTGCCCACCGATAAAAAGTCTGTCACCATCGGCAAATATCGTCTCGATATCCCATCCGATATTTGTCACCGATGACTGCACCGGCTTTGCCGGATCGGAAATATCGTAGATGGTCAGATTATACGTGTTGACGCAATAGAGATAATGATCGATAATCGCAAATCGCGCGAGCGATCCCCCCTGCCCGCTGGTTGCTCCGTCCAGCACGGTCGGTGCGACAGTCTCCTCCTGCCTTCCGCACGAATTACATCCCGAAAAGCCACTTTCCGGCATATTATCGACCGGCATTCCCACCAGATAATGATCGAATGTCCCCACGACTGTATCAACCGGAACCGGCTTTGTTTTATCGGCGATATCGTAGACGGTCAGATTCTGTCCGTCATCCGCATACATGTAATGTGATTCCACCGCGACATCGTGATTATCGGCGATGGTGATTGTGGAAAGCTGCCGCGGTGATGCCGGGTTTTCAATATCATACAGCCGGATATCCGAGCCGGGCGTGGTGCGGATAAGCGTTGAACCGATAAGATAGATTTTCGAAATTGAATCGGTTTCACCAAGGTTCAACTTGAACCCGAATGAAAATATAATAAGCGAGAAAAGAGAGATGAGCATCGACCGTTTCATACTTCCTCCGTTAATGTGCGTGACGGGCCGGCCGGACGACCGATGGCGAATTTTGAATAAGCGGGAATTTCACGGGCTTCGGCAATCGCTTCGGCGGAATGCGAATGTATCACAACGCATCAATTCAACACCGAACCGGCGACATCAAGACACGCTCCCTGAACGATGTAACCCGCATCCCGGACGGAAGCCGGATGATGATTTGGCTGATGGAACGTAACTTCGGATTCGCGCCCGGATGGCGAACGGAATATCCGCAAACGAAATCCATTGGAGAAACCACGATGTTCACCGAACGGATGGAGAGAATACTGGAGAGCGAAAACGAACTGTCAGCGATTCTGAACGGAATCCTGGAGGAATGTTCCTGTGCCGTCGGGACCATTCACCGGTTCGATCCCGAGACAAACGCCCTCCACATGGTTGCCCATCACGGCCTGCCGGCCCCGCTCCTCGAACGGGTAAATACCATTCCGATGGGAAAAGGGATGGCCGGCCTTGCCGCCGAACGGAAGGAGCCGGTGCAGGTGTGCAACCTTCAGACCGACGAATCAGGCGCCGCGAAACCCTCCGCCAGGGAGGCCAGAATGGAGGGCTCGCTCACGGTTCCGATTCTCGAAGGGGACACACTCCGCGGAACGCTCGGCATCGCGAAGCCGGTGGAGCATGAATTTACCACCGAGGAAGTGGCGATGGTGATGGAGGCCGGAAGGAGAATCGCCGGAAAGTTATAAGCCGCCGACCCCGTTGGAGAACCACAAATGCCCAGACTGTTCAAGGACGATCAGTCGCAAGGCGGCCGAGCCTGAGCAAATGAGGCGTCCTCCCGGACCCCGCAGTGAGCCAATGGTGAATGTCGGGGGACGTCCTTCAACAGTCTGCCAACAAAAACGCCGCCCGGTGTTGAACCGGACGGCGTTGCAGATAGTGGGATCCATGCGCCGAGGCGCCCGGATTTCCCCGCTGATCGTTTACAACATCAGCTTACGATGCGCGACGACGATTGCGCGGCGCCGGGCTGCTGTTGGTCCTTGAACGGCTGAATGAGCCGCGGCTGTCACGCTCGAAGCGCGGATCGCGGGCCTCGTTCGTGACCGGGCTGGAGAAGCGAC
Source organism: Kapaibacterium sp. (SeqCode) (assembly GCA_039917235.1). Taxonomy (GTDB): domain Bacteria; phylum Bacteroidota; class Ignavibacteria; order OLB7; family OLB7; genus JAFDZV01. The sequence goes on from JBDSJW010000219.1 coordinate 5,171, forward strand.
GCGGCGCGTTCTCATCGCGATACTGACGCTCG
>JBDSJW010000220.1:0-2544 GCA_039917235.1 Kapaibacterium sp. (SeqCode)
GCGCGGTCTTCTTTTCCGGCTTTTCGTCCGATGAGAAATCATCGTGCGCGTGGCAGAACCCGCACCGCACTCCCAGCGCGCCGCTCATAAAGGTCATCGTTCCAAGAAGCTCGCGGGCGCTGATGCCGCGCAGGGTCTGGATGTTCTTGTAGACCTTCTCCGCCGGCAGGGAGCCACGGTCGGTGGTATCCTCCGGGAGCGGATCGGGGAGGAGATAGGAAGCCGGACGGATCGTAAGCGACGAATTTTCGTCGCCGGCATGCGCGGGCCGATGCGCGACATCACGGCCATTCCTTGCGAGCAGGCAGCCCGCCACCAGCAGGATGCCGATGGAGAAATAGCCGTACACCATGCGTTTGCTGTTCATATGCGTTTCCTTCGGGGATGTTCCGGATAACTTCCTGTGCGTGACCGCACAGCGATATTCGAATAAAGATATCGATAAGCGATAATACCATCCCGCGGAATGAATCCGCAAACGAGCCGAAGTCTCGCACAGCCGGAATTTCCGGGAGCGGAACCGCGCAAGCATGAAGCCCCGCCGTGCCTTCCCGTAACGAGCAAGATTCGATAACCCATCGTTGCAACAACTCCCCTCCCTCGCTGGTCTTATAACCCTGGAGCCGATATCGATTACCGGCCGGAAGCCCGGCAGCTGAAGCGCCATGTGGTATATCGATCATCAATCCGGATTTCTCTTCAACGAAACTCCCTCCGGTGAATCATGCGTTATTCCGATGACCTCTTTCAACTGATCAAATCGCTTTCGAAATCCGAAAAGCGATATTTCAAACTGGCGGCATCGGTGCAGCGGGGAGAGAAGAATTATCTCCGGCTGTTCGATCTGATCGCGGAGATGGAGGAGTACGATGAGGAGGCCGTGCGACGGCATTTTGCGGGAGAGCGATTTATCAACCAGCTTAATGTCACCAAGCATTATCTGTATGAGATGGTGATGAAAAGCCTGCGTGCCTATCACAATGAATATTCAGCCAAGGCGCAGGTGGCCGAGCTGGTCAAATCATCCGATATCCTCCGTGAAAAGGGGCTGCACGATCAATCGCGACGGATGGCGGAAAAGGCGATCGCCATCGCGCGCGAACATGAGGCGCATATACCGCTAATCGACGCGATCCGCTGCATGAATCAGTGTGTGCCCACCGAGACGCTGACGGCGCGGGAAATCGGCGAGCGGTTCGATATGATGGATGATGTGGTGGATGAATTCCGAAACCTCCTCCACTACGAACGGATCTCCTCGCTCGCCAACTCCATTCAGCACAACGGTCACGCCCGCACCGAAGATAAATTCCAACTACTGGAGCGCTGCCGCTGGGACCCGATGATGGATACGATGGAGAACGCTCGATCCATCCGCGCGCAGTTGCTCCACCTGGCCGTCATTGCCCATTACGACTACGAACATGGCAACTACGAAATCCTTCCGACGATCGTCGCGCGGCAGGTGGAACTGTTGGAGAGCCACCCGGCGATGATCCGCGAGCGGCCTCACTTCTACCTTGCAACGCTCGGCAATCGCGCGCTGACCTTCAAGGTGCTTGGGGATATAGAATCGTACAGGGATGCGCTTGCGTATTTCAGGAAGCGGGGGGAGGAACTGCTTGCCACCAGCCAGCTTGCCAATCGCCGGATACGCTATTATCTCTTTACGACGTTCCATATCAGCCTGCTCGACTTTCACACCACAAGGGGGACGTTCGAGGAGGGCGCCGAGCTTCTTGCCGGGCTTGATGAAGGGCTGCGCGAGCACGCAACGCAACTGGTGGAGGGGATGGCAGTCCGGCTCCTTTCGTCGGCGACGAAGATTCAGTTCGGGCGCGGGGAATTCAGGAGCGCGCTCGATTTCAGCAATCGACTGCTCGCCATGCCGGAACCGAAGGGGGCCATCGATATCTATCATCAGGCAAAGCTCTTCAGCATCTTTATCCACTTCGAACTTGGGAACCATGATCTTGTGGCATCCCTGATCCGCTCGGTGGCCCGTTACTACGGCACGCGCGGGCTGCTGGAGCGCTTTGAACGGTGCATCCTCCGGTTCTTTGAGCGGATGCTCAGAACCGGCGAGGGGCAGGATCAGCACAATCTTCTGCTCTCCTTCCGTGAGGAGTTGCTGGAGCTACAGGATGAGCCGGGATCGCGCGCCGCGTTCTATTACTTCAACTATATCGCCTGGACAACCAGCCGGATCGAGCATCGCCGGTTTGATGAAGTGGTGCGGGAGATGGTTGAGGTCGACGAGATGCTCTTTCAGACCGCCGCGTAAGCCCCCCCCTGGTTCCCCTTCGATGGCGAAATGGATCAATCGTATCCGTTTCGCCATCGGCCGTTATTAGCCGTAGACTGTCGAGGGACATTGTAAGTGGACGTTGTAACCGTCCACTTACAGCGTCCCCCAACGGGTAGGATTTTATGAGATGGTGATCCATCCCATGAATTTCCGGGCCATTATGATCCATCGATTTCCGCGACGATCCCATCAGACTGTTGAAGGACGTCATCCGCGGCGTCCGGGGACGTTTGAAA
>JBDSJW010000221.1:0-7714 GCA_039917235.1 Kapaibacterium sp. (SeqCode)
CCATGTTCATCCGGCGGTGACGGGGGCGGGGGTGGATATCACCGCAAGCGACCGGCAGGCGGGGGGAAATATGGAGGGGAAGGAGGTCCGCTTCGGGATCGCCAACTCCGCGCTCTTCGCCACGATCACCACCGATGCCTCCTGCGGCGCGGTCAACAGCATGCACGACAGCTTTACGCCGCTTGGCGGAATGGTTCCGCTGATCAACATGGAACTGGGCGAAGTGATCTTCGGCGGGGTGGGGGCGGGGATGTACGGCATCCTCCTCTTCGCCATCCTCACGGTCTTTATCGCCGGGCTGATGGTCGGCCGCACCCCTGAATATCTCGGCAAGAAGATCGAGTCGCGGGAGATGAAGATGACGGTCCTGGCGCTCGTCCTGATCCTTCCACTCTCCATCCTCGGCTTTACCGCGCTTGCGGCAATCCATCCCGATGGGATCAAGGGGCCGCTCAACGCGGGGCCACACGGGTTCAGCGAGATTCTTTACGCCTACGTCTCGGCGACCGCGAACAACGGAAGCGCCTTTGCCGGGCTGAGCGCCAACACCCCGTTCTACAACCTCACCATCGGGCTGGCGATGCTGATCGGGCGGTTCCTCTTCATCATCCCGGCGATGGCCGTGGCCGGATCGCTTGTCCGGAAGAAAGTGGTGCCGCCATCCCCCGGCACCTTCCCCACCACCGGGCCGCTCTGGGTGGGGCTGCTGGCTGGTGTGATCCTGATTGTCGGCGGGCTGACATTCTTTCCGGCGCTTTCGCTGGGACCGATCGTCGAGCATCTGCTGATGGGCGCGGGAAAGCTCTTCTAGCAGCGACCTGTCGGGGGACGTTTCAAACGTCCCCTCCCCCCGTACAGCTTCAACGAAATTCGAGCAGTCGGGGAACGTTTCAAACGTCTCCGTACAACACGTTCCAACGAGATTCGAGCAATGGCATCACGAAAGAAAAATCTCTTCGATCCCACGATTGTTCGCCGCGCGGCGGGCGACTCCTTCCGCAAACTGGACCCGCGCACGCTGATGCGCAACCCGGTGATGTTCGTGGTGGAGGTGGTGGCGGTGGTATCAACCATCCTCTGGTTCCGTGCCCTTTCCGGCGCGGGGGAGGCCGGCTTTGTGGGACAGATCGCGGCGTGGCTCTGGTTTACCGTCCTCTTCGCGAACTTCGCCGAGGCGATGGCGGAGGGGCGCGGCAAGGCGCAGGCGGAAACGCTCCGACGGACGAAGACCGAGACCGAGGCAAAAAAACTCCACGATCCCGCCGGCCGCGATGTTGATCTGGTAAGCGCCACAACGCTCCGCAAGGGGGATGTGGTGCTGGTGGAAGCCGGCGATACGATCCCCGGCGACGGCGATGTGATCGAGGGGGTTGCGTCGGTGAACGAATCGGCCATCACCGGGGAATCGGCGCCGGTGATCCGCGAGAGCGGCGGCGATCGATCGGCGGTGACGGGGGGAACGCAGGTTCTTTCCGACTGGATCAAGGTGCGGATCACCTCCAACCCCGGCGAGACGTTTATCGACAGGATGATAGCGCTGGTTGAAGGGGCGCAGCGGCAGAAGACGCCCAATGAAATCGCCCTGAGCATCCTCCTCTCCGGCCTTACGATCGTCTTTCTGCTGGCAACCGCCACCATCGAGATGTTCGCGATGTATGCCGGCAAGGAGGTCCCCATCACCATCCTGATCGCCCTCCTCGTCACCCTGATCCCGACAACGATCGGCGGGCTTCTCTCGGCAATCGGCATCGCCGGCATGGACCGCCTTGTGCAATACAACGTCCTGGCGATGAGCGGTCGCGCGGTGGAGGCAGCCGGTGATGTTGATACGCTCCTGCTGGACAAGACCGGCACCATCACGCTCGGCAACCGGATGGCGACGGAGTTTGTGCCGATGAGCGGCGTCACCGAGGAGGAGCTGGCCGATGCCGCGCAGATCTCATCGCTCAGCGATGAAACGCCGGAGGGACGGTCGATTGTGGTGCTGGCAAAGGAGAAGTACGGCCTGCGGGAGCGGGAGATCGCCACGCTTGGCGCGGCCTTTATCCCCTTCACCGCGCAGACCCGGATGAGCGGCGTGGATATCGACGGCGCGGAGATCCGCAAGGGGGCCGCCGACGCGGTGCTGGAGTATGTAAACGCGAAGAGCGGCGGGGCCTATCAGCGGTCGGCCGAGCTGCGGACGGCGGTGGAGAGGATCGCGAAGCTGGGGGGAACGCCGCTGGTGGTTTCCAAGGACGATCGCGTGCTGGGGGTGATCTATCTGAAGGATGTGGTGAAAGGGGGAATGAAGGAGCGCTTTGCCGAGATGCGCCGGATGGGAATCAGGACCGTGATGATCACCGGCGATAATCCGCTGACGGCGGCGGCGATCGCGGCGGAGGCGGGGGTTGATGATTTTCTGGCGCAGGCAACCCCGGAGAACAAACTGAAGCTGATCCGCGAGGAGCAGGCAAAGGGAAAGCTGGTGGCGATGTGCGGCGACGGCACCAACGACGCCCCGGCGCTTGCCCAGGCCGATGTTGGCGTGGCGATGAACACCGGTACATCCGCCGCCAAGGAGGCGGGGAACATGGTGGACCTGGATTCCAACCCGACCAAGCTGATCGAGATCGTGGCGATCGGCAAGGGGCTGCTGATCACGCGGGGATCGCTGACAACGTTCAGCATCGCCAACGACGTGGCCAAGTACTTTGCCATCATCCCGGCGATGTTCTCCGCCGCATACCCGCAGCTTAACAGGCTGAATGTGATGGGGCTTGCAACGCCGCAGAGCGCCATCCTCTCCGCCGTGATCTTCAACGCGCTGATCATCATCGTCCTGATCCCGCTTGCCCTCCGCGGCGTGGCCTACCGCCCGATGGGGGCCGGCGCCATCCTCCGCCGCAACCTGCTGATCTACGGGCTGGGGGGGATCATCGTCCCGTTCGTCGGGATAAAAGCGATCGATGTGATCATCTCGCTGGTCGGAAGTCTGTTCCGATAATCATTTTTGCCCGTTCCGATAATTTTGACAGAGAGATCCTTATGCGTTCGCAACTGAGACCCGCAATCGTCATGATACTGCTGATGACCGTGCTGACCGGGATGATCTATCCGGCGGTGGTCACCGGCATCGCGCAGGGATTGTTTCCGCATCGCGCCAACGGGAGCCTGATCGTGGAGAATGGGCATGTGGTGGGATCGGAGCTGATAGGGCAGAACTTCGCCCGACCGGAATATTTTCACCCGCGCCCCTCGGCGGCCGGCTACGATGCAACGGCGTCCGGCGGATCGAATCTCGGTCCCGCCAGCCAGGCGCTTGTCGCGCGCGTGGACAGCCTCAGCAAGGCCCTCCATGCGGAGAACCCCGGCGCCCCGGTGCCGGTCGATCTGGTGACGACATCGGCCAGCGGGCTTGATCCCGATATCACCCCGGCCGCGGCGGAATTTCAGGCGCCGAGAGTGGCGGCGGTGCGGAAGCTGCCGCTGGAACGGGTCCGCGAACTTATCGTCGCCAACACGGAGAGCCGGCAGCTTGGGATTCTGGGGGAGCCGCGCGTGAACGTCCTGCTGCTGAATCGCGCGCTGGATGCCGCAACAACCCGGTAGCCCGCGCCCCGCGCTTCAGTAACTTGCGCGCGCAACGTGGTTTGCGCCGATCCCTTCTCTTCCTCATCGGAAACCGAGATGCCAGACGGAAACGCCCTTAACGACCGGCGACCGCAGCCGGATGCGCTCCTTGCCGCGGTGGAACGGGATGACCGATCCAGGGGAGGACGACTGAAGATTTTTCTGGGGGCGGCGCCCGGCGTCGGGAAAACGTATACGATGCTGGAAGCCGCGCGGATCAGGCGGCGGCAGGGGACGGCGGTGACGATCGGCATCGTGGAGACGCACGGGCGGATGGAGACGGCGGCGCTTGTCGAAGGGCTGGAGATCATCCCCCGCAGAGCCGTGGAATACAAGGGGCGGATGATCGAGGAGATGGATATCGACGCGATCCTCGCCGCCCGGCCGGCGCTTGTGCTGGTGGATGAACTGGCCCATACCAACGCGCCGGGGAGCAGGCATCTGAAGCGCTATCTGGACGTGGAAGAACTGCTTGCCGCCGGCATCGATGTCTACACCACGCTCAACATCCAGCATCTGGAAAGCCTGAACGATGCCGTGGCGCAGATCACCGGCGTCCGTGTCCGCGAAACCGTTCCCGACCGGATCGTGGAGCGGGCGGACGAGGTGGAGATGGTCGATATATCGGTCGAGGATCTGTTGCAGCGGCTGCGGGATGGGAAGGTCTATATCCCCGATCAGGCGGAGCGGGCCGTCAGAAGCTACTTCCGTCCGGGAAACCTGAGCGCTCTCCGTCAGCTTGCGCTCCGCCACACCGCCGCGCGCGTTGACGATCAGATGCGGGACTACATGCAGGCGCACGCCATCAGCGGACCCTGGCCCACGCAGGAGCGGCTGCTGGTGAGCATCGGCCCCAGCCCGCTCTCCCAGCGGCTTGTGCGGGCAACGCGGAGGATGGCGGAGCGGAGGCGCGCCGAGTGGATGGCGGTCTATGTGGAGACGCCGGGGCACTACCGGCTTTCCGATGCCGATCGCGACCGCGTATCACGGACGCTGCGGCTGGCGGAGGAGCTTGGCGGCGAGGCGGCGACCATTCCCGGCGAGCATGTGCCGGAGGATCTTGTCCGCTACGCGCAGACGTGCAACGTGACGGAGATTGTGATCGGGAAATCGCATCGCTCGCGATGGTTCGAGCTTTTTCACGGATCGATTGTGAAGGATCTGATCAGGCGGAGCGGGAACATCGATATCTATGTGATCACGGGGGAGGAGGAAAATGCGCCGGACAAGCCATCGATCGCCCCGAAAACCAGAACGCCGCAACGGCTGAACGATTATCTGCTGAGCCTCCTGGCGGTGGTAGTGGCCGCGATGATCGGTCATGTGCTGAAATCGTTTCTCTCCCTTCCCAATCTTTCGATGATCTTCCTGAGCGCCGTGCTGCTGAGCGCGGTTTTCTGGGGGCTCCGCGTTTCGATCTTCGCATCGATTCTTTCGGTCCTTGTCTACGACTTTTTTCTAGTCCCTCCCATCCACACGTTCACCATCGCCTCGCCGCAGGATGTGCTGGCGCTGGTGATCTTCCTGGCGGTGGCAATCCTCACAAGCAATCTGACCGGACGGATCAGGGAACAGGCAAACGCGGCGCGGAAACGTGAGGAGCGGACCGCGGCGCTCTACGGGTTAAGCCGGGTGATTGCCGGAACGGTGCGGCTGGAGGATGCGCTCCGGGCAATCGTTGATCAGATCGCCGGGAACCTTGGGGCAAAGGTGGTGATACTCCTTCCGGTTGGTGAAGTGCTGGAACAGAAGGGGGCGCACCCTGAGGGAATCCTGCTGAATGAGCGGGAGCGCGGCGCGGCCACCTGGAGCTGGAAACACGAGCAGCCGGCCGGGCGCGGAACAGATACGCTCCCCGGCGATCACTGGTTCTACCTTCCGCTTCGCTCCGCCGGGATCACCTCCGGCGTACTGGCAATCTCCCTTGATGATGCCGAGTCGGTGATCCCCCCGGATCAGCGGCGGCTGCTTGAGGCGCTCTCCGATCAGGCCGCCGTGGCAATCGAGCGGGCGCGGCTGGCATACGATTTCGAGCAGGCGCGGCTGATGAGCGAGCGGGACCGATTTCAGGCGATCCTCCTCTCCAGCATCTCGCACGATCTCCGCACTCCCCTTGCCTCCATCCTCGGCGCCGCTACCACACTTCAGAGCAGCGACGCCGATTACGACGATGCCACCCGGCGCGATCTGCTGACGATGATTCAGGAGGAGACCGAACGGCTGAACAGATTTGTGGGCAATCTCCTTGATACCACCCGGCTGGAATCGGGGGAACTGAGGTTGAACAGGGAATGGATGGAGGTCAATGACCTGATCGGCAGCGCGGTTGGAAGGCTTGAACGTCCGCTCGGCAATCATAAACTGAAACTTGAGGTGGAAGCCAGTTTACCGCTGATACGCCTGGATTTTGTCCTGCTGGAGCAAGTGTTTGTGAACCTGCTTGATAACGCCGTCCGCTATTCAGCGCCGGGGACGGTTATTCAGGTGCATGCGTATCAGAGCGGGGAAAGCATTCTGATTGATGTGGCGGATGAGGGGCGCGGGGTTCCCCCCGAGGATCTTGACAGAATCTTCGATAAGTTCTATCGCGTGCGCCATGGCGATCGGCAGACGGCCGGCACGGGGCTGGGGCTGACGATCTGCAAGGGAATCGTTGAGGAGCATGGAGGGACGATACGGGCGCTGCTCCCCGGCATCAACGGCGCGGGAACCACGTTCAGAGTCGAGCTGCCGATTGAAAAGGGTGCTCCTCTGATGACCAATCAGGACGATATCATATGAGCAGCCAGCAGATCAGGGTGTTGATCGTCGATGACGAGCCGCAGATTCGGCGGTTTCTGCGGGCGAGCCTTGGGCCGCACCAGTATCATCTGATTGAAGCGGCAACTGGAGCGGAGGCGTTGCGGCTGGCGACAAGTGATCATCCGAATATCATCATCCTCGATCTTGGGCTCCCCGATATCGACGGCATCGAAATCATCAGCCGCATCCGCGAATGGTCGCACGTGCCGATTATCGTCCTCTCCGTCCGTGGCCGGGAAATCGATAAAGTGGAGGCACTGGACCGCGGCGCCGACGATTATGTGACGAAGCCATTCAGCATCGGGGAACTGCTGGCGCGCATGCGAACGGCGTTGCGGCATCAACTTCAAGTTGAGGTTGATGATCCCATCTTCCGCACCGGCGGGCTGGTGGTGGATCTGGCGCGGCGCTCGGTGACGGTGGAGGAAACGGAGGTGAAGCTGACGCCGAAGGAGTATGAGATCCTCAGGAACCTGGTGATCCACGCGGGGAAGGTTCTCACCCATCAGCATCTTCTCAGAGAGGTATGGGGACCCACATATATGGGGCAGAATCACTATCTCCGGGTGTTCGTGGGAACACTGCGGGGGAAGATAGAACCCGATCCCGCCAAGCCGCGTTATATCATCACCGAGCCGGGAGTCGGCTACCGACTTACAGACGTCCCTTGATCTCTCCCCTCCCCCGCGTCGCAGCCTGTCCGGAAACCGGATAGTGTCCGAAAGATAGGCACCACTTCCACACCATAGTCCACGTTTCAAGCCCAATTTCGCTGCTTATAGCCGATGGCACGGTCTTGATACATCCCTCCTACAGTTATCAATAACAAACTCAGATATTCAAACCTCGTTCGGACAAACATCATGAAGAAGATCCTCTCCCTCGCCCTTGCCTTCGTCGCTGCCTCGGCCATCGCTTCCGCTCAGTCGGCCTCGGTTAGCAGCACCGCAACCATCGTCACGCCGATCTCCGCATCGGCCACCGCGCCGCTCGCCTTCGGAACCATCACCAAGGGGGCTACCGCAACCGTCGTGGCCACCAACTCCGCGGCCGGCGCTGTCACCTTCGGCGGCGATGAGAGCGATAACATCACGATCACCCTCCCGGCAACCGCCACCATCGCGACAACATCCGGCGCAGGCGCCAACATGACCGTGACGATCAACCGCGCGGCACTCCGCAGCCACACGACCAGCGCGCAGGGAAGCTCAATGGCACTTGACGCATCCAGCGGCACGGCAACAACGTCGCTGAGCGCGGACGCAAGCGGCGACGGCACCAACAGCGATGGCCTTGGACA
>JBDSJW010000222.1:0-3112 GCA_039917235.1 Kapaibacterium sp. (SeqCode)
GAGGGAATTACGCTGGCGTACGATCTGGCGCGCAAGAACTTCAGGAACGGCGGCAACAACCGCGTGATCCTTGCAACCGACGGCGATTTCAACGTCGGCGTGTCGGATGATGACGCGCTTGTGCGGCTGATCAAAAAGGAGCGGAGCAGCGGCGTGTTTCTCTCGGTGATCGGCCTGGGAGAGGGAAATCTGAAGGATCATAAGATGGAGCAGCTTGCTGATAACGGCAACGGAAACTACTCCTATATCGACGGCGTGGAGGAGGCGAAGAAGGTATTTGCAACCGAGATGGGGGCCACGCTTTTCACCATCGCCAAGGATGTGAAGGTGCAGGTGGAGTTCAACCCGGCCAGGGTGAAATCGTATCACCTCATCGGCTACGAAAACCGGCTTCTGCGGACGAAGGATTTCAGCAACGATACGAAGGATGCCGGCGAACTGGGAGCGGGCCACGCCGTGACGGCGATCTACGAGATTGTTCCATCCGATGGAACGCCGCGCCCGGCAATGAAGCAGGTCTCCCCCGATGCAAAGCCGGCGCCGGGAGATCCCACGGTAAGCCCCAATGCCGATATGCTGGTGAAGCTCCGCTACAAGGAGCCGAACGGATCGGTCAGCAAGCTGATTTCCCGTCAGGTGGAGATCGGCAATACGCCGATCGAATCGGCATCGAACAACGTGAAGTTCTCCGCCGCCGTGGCCGGATGGGGGCAGATGCTGAGGGACTCCAAGTACAAGGGGAATCTTAATTTCAATACGGTGCTGCACCTTGCTCGCTCCGCGACCGGCGCCGATCCGCAGGGATATCGCGCGGAGTTCGTGGCGCTTGTGGAGACCAGCAAACAGCTCTCGCCGGTGGAAGTGGCCTCGCGCTGATATGGCGATGCGGTGATGATGCCTGGCAGACTGGGCCGGCGTTGGAGATAGTGCCGGCCCTTGCCGTATGGGCGTCAGTCGCCGGTTCCCCGCAGTTTGAGATATCCCTCCCGGTTCGCCAGCCAGAATGGCTCCAGCCTCCGTTCGGTTGCGGGCTGATCGCGCTCGTACATCTCCACGATCTCCCGCGAGCCCGGATGCGTATACAGTTCCGGCAGATCCAGGCCGATAATGCCGTCGATCGCCATTGCCACGTCATCGGCCTGGAGAAGCGGCAGGCCTGGAAGCGGCTCCACTCCCATCTCGCGGGCTATCTCGCCACCGCGCTCCGCCTCGTAGCCGAATATCTCAAGCATCGCTCCCCCCTCGGTAACGGTCGCCCATTCGGTGAGAACGCCGGAGGGGATCACCACCGTTGCCGCGATGCCGCTCCCCGCCAGCTCCGCCCTGAGCGCCCGCGTAAAGCCGACCACCGCGTGCTTCGCCGCCACATATGCGCCGTTGGCCGGGTATCCGATTTTTCCGGCGAGCGATGAGATATTGATGATATGCCCCGATCCCTGCCGCCGCATCTGCCGGACCGCCGGCGCGGTGGCGTACCAGAGGGAGAAGACATTGACCCTGAAGATGTTCTCGATCTGCTCCTCCGGCGTCTCCTCAATCAGCGCGAAGTGACCGCGCCCCGCGTTGTTGATCAATAGATCGAGTCGACCGAATCGGATGATGGCCTGTTCCACCGCCGTTTCCATCTCCGCGCGGATGGTGACATCGCAGATGATCGGCAGGGGAATGCCGCCCCGTTCGCGGACCTCCGCCGCAACCTGTTCCAGCAGTTCGCCCCGCCGCGCCACCAGCGCGATTTCCGCTCCCCGCTCCGCCAGCCGCAGCGCAATCGCTCGCCCGATGCCGGAGCTTGCGCCGGTGATCAACGCCGTTATTCTCGATCCATCCATACTGTTCCGCCGATGATTTCAGTGATACGGGCACCCGCCCGCGAAGCGCAACTAACGGAACGATTTGCTTGCGGCAAACAGATCAGCGCTTATGGGTGGGATTCCCTTTCCCGGAGCATATCCGTAAAGCTCTTATCTTTCCTGGCGCCCCGGAGGGGGAAATGAGAGCATGGTCAACGCAATTAATGTGATGGGAGATAATGATGAAGGAAGAAACCATACAGATCGATGGGATGTCGTGCGGCGGATGCGTCAACAGCGTGAAGAAGGCGCTTGGGCGGCTGCCGCTGGAGCGCGAGCCTGATGTGCAGATCGGATCGGCCCGCGTCGAGTACGATGAGGCGGAGCTTTCGCACGATCAGATCATCACGGCGATCGAGGATGCCGGGTTCGATGTGCCGGTGAAATAACATCGGCCGGGTTCGGATTGCCGGCCGTTCTGAAACGCGAAACGACGTCGCTGGGTCCATTCAGCGACGTCGTTTCTATTATCAACCAATCAACCACACATCCAATTCTTTTTCGGCCCCGGCTTCGGTGGGTCAGCACCGGCCGTTTCATTCTTCAATTCGTGCTCTCTGTTAGTTCGAGTATGCCGCGCTCACCGTGAATGTGCCGGTGTAGTTTCCGCGCTGCTGCGTCGCCGTCGGGCTGACCGAGCCGCCGATCCAGAGGTAAAGCTGTCCAAGGCCATCGCTGTTGGTGCCGTCGCCGCTTGCGTCCGCGCTCAGCGACGTTGTTGCCGTGCCGCTGGATGCGTCAAGTGCCGTTGAGCTTCCCTGCGCGCTGGTCGTGTGGCTGCGGAGCGCCGCGCGGTTGATCGTCACGGTCATGCTGGCGCCCGCGCCGGAAGTCGTCGAGATGGTCGCGGTTGCCGGGACGGTGATCGTGATGTTATCGCTCTCATCGCCGCCGAAGGTCACGGCGCCGGCCGTGGAGTTGGTTGCCGCGACGGTTGCGGTAGCTCCCTTGGTGATCGTTCCAAAGGCGAGCGGCGCGGTGGCCGAAGCGGAGATCGGCGTGACGATGGTGGCGGTGCTGGTGACCGAGGCGGACTGGGCCGAGGCGAGCAGCGTGGTTGCCACAAAGGCGATGACGAATGCGATCGAGAAAGCGATGAGGAAGGAGAGATTCTTTTTCATGACGCTGGCCCGGAAGAGGTTTGAATATCTGAGTTTGTTATTGACAACTGTAGGAGTGATGTATCAAGACCGTGCCATCGGATAAAAATGCCGAAAACAGGCAGGAAAAGGGTATTGCTGGGGATGGGGAGTGACCGTCAT
>JBDSJW010000223.1:0-4690 GCA_039917235.1 Kapaibacterium sp. (SeqCode)
GTGATATCCCTCAGAATGGATAATGTACGGGATACCGGCACCTACACCATCAATTCCGCCTACTCGGCTCCCAAGGGGATCGATTCAAACGAAATTCCCAGATATGGCGCATCCTACGCCAGAAAAGTGAGCGGGTTCCCCGAGCTTTTTCAGACCGGGGTGAGCCGTTCCAGCGGCGTTCTCCATATTGCCAGGATCGATCGCGAGCACGGCGTGCTGGTCGGGACCTTTTCGTTCACCGGCTACAGCACCGAGGCCGATACCGTCATCCAGGTGGATCGCGGGGTCTTCCGATTGCAGTTGCTCCCCTGATCCGCCGATGATCCCTCTCCTGAAGTGGGGCAATTATCGGCCCCTCATGAGACTATTCCCTTTGTATGATGTTCTGGAAAGCAGGTAGTGAACAGAAGATGATTCGATTGAAACATTCAGATTATACTGGCCTACGGAGATTGAATATGGTCAAGCAGATATTTTCGGTGCTCTGCGCGGGAACGCTCCTCGCGGTTGCCGCGCACGCGCAGCCGGAGAATATTCAGGTGAAGCAGAGCTGGGAAAGCCAGGTGGAATTCTATGCGACCAATACCGGAATTTTTGCTCTCGATACGGCCAAGGATACTGTCGGCGCCGGGTTTATCGTCCCTCGTGGCTCCAAAACCGGCTATCTCTACGGTAGCGGCCTCTGGTTCGGCACAAAGAAGAACGTGAAGGATTCGATGGGGATGATCGTCCCCAGCCCACTCGTCTTCTTTACCTATAATCCGCTCTCGCTCGCAAGCTGGGCCACCCCCGGGGAAGGATATGTCACCGTCAACCCGGATAAGCCCCTTGCGCGACCCGATCTCTACGTATCGACCGACTATGATCGCATGACGGGGCTCTACAATCGTCCCATCGTCCCGCCGGTGGGGACCGGCAACTGGCCTCTCTGGCTCTCCTACGGCAAATTCCCCGTCCCGATGAACCCCGGCCTCTTTGTCCCCTTTAATATGGATCGCGCGATGGCCGCCGGCTACAGCGCCCCCGCATTTATGCCGGGGGTGGAGGAGCAGTTCGTGGCCCGCTATCACGATGCGGATTTGACGCAGTACAAGGGGATTTCAACATCGCAGGCGAGGATGAACGGCTATCCCATCGGGTTGCAGATTGAGCAGAATATCTACGCATGGCGGCAGGGACGGTATCAGCATGTGGTGGTGCTTCAGTACGAAATCGTCAACATGTCCACCGATACCCTCTTCGACTGCGTGGTGGCCGAGGCATCCGATCCGGATATGGGAAAGGAGGATAACGATCATGTGCGATATTATGCCGAACGCCCCGATCTCCGCTCCGCCATGGCCTGGACCGATCCCGAGCCCGGCAGCGATTTCCGTCCGCTGGCGATGGTCCTGCTGGAAGCCCCCGTTGTCAATGAGTATGGCGTTGTGGACAACAGCCAGCGGCAGAGATATCGGAACGATGGAAGAATCGGAACGTTTCCCCGGTGGACGTTTGAGGAGAATCAGACCACGTCGGCGGCGCGATATGACTTTATGAGAAGCGGAATGCTGACCGATGATCTTGGCGCCGCCGATCTTCGCGCTCTTCTTGCCTCCACCATGTTCACGATGCTTCCCGGCGATACCGCCCATTTCGCGGTTGCGTTCGCCGTGCTGGATGGCACGTTTGGAAAAACGCGGAAGTCGGAAGACCCGCCGGTTGTAACCAAGTCCGGCAGCGATCAACTGGAGCATATGGCCGCCACGGTGATCGATGACTATTACGGCAATACGTTTCTGAACCTGATATCATCGTCAATCAACGATGATAATATTGGCGCCCATGTCAGCGTTGGCGTGATTCCGAACCCGGCGCGTGGCTCCGTCACCATCCGCTATGGCCTGGCCGAGCGCTCCGATATCTCGCTGCACATCGTCAACAGCCTTGGACAGGAAATGCTTTCCCGTCCGCTTGGCAACCGTGCCGCCGGAGCGTATGACGAGCATGTTGATGTGGCTTCGCTCCCCACGGGCGCCTATATGGCCGTGATCCGCGTTGGAGGGCGGATGTTGAACACCAGGTTCAGCATTATCAGATAGTTTCCGCCATCAGGTAGATCACAGAGCCCGCGTCTTCGACCCTGAGACGCGGGCTCATCTTTTTTATCACCACCGGAATCCCAATTTCCACATGTAATCAAATGTGTGATAATTCCAACGTGCGCGCGATTTTCTCTATAAATAGCGTTGCCGGAATAATCGGAGTAGGGAGTAACAGATCACCAGCGCTATCACCGATATGTATTTCATCCGTTTGGGAAATCCATGGCCGGTATTATACACCACCGCGACATTCCTTTTGCGGGCAGTTTGGAATGGCTGAATTCAATTTGAATGGTGAAGCTATAGCCAATAGCGAAAAACTATTTACCATCAATACTGCCAAATAACTTGAAATTCCGACGTAATTGCCGATGATATTCTTTGGCACGGCATTAGAGCATGCCGGTTACGTTCCCGGATGGATACTCTTCCGAGGGAATAAACTTAGAACTGAAACTGTAGTGTTGATGGGCGTTGTATACGCACTTCTACCCCTGGAAAACCGCGGATAATAATTACTCGTACTTCTGATTGTACTCGGCCGGTACAACTTCAGAAACTGAAAAGTATTATCGGCAAAATCCTTTCACGCGCGGTATTCGTTCAACAATAAATCTGATACCCATAAAAATACGGAGATCTACTGCCATGAATCGTACAGGACTATTTGGCGTCGCACTCGCTACCATGCTTTCCGGCGCAACCCTCATTGCCCAGACCACTACCAATAACGCCAGCGGAATGTTCTCCTTCCAGGGACGTCTGATGAGCTCCAGCAATACAACCCTCGCTGATGGCCAGCACAGCCTGACCGTCAAGATCTACGCTAAGGGCTCCGGCTCGGGTTCGGTTTATTCCGAGACCGATCAGGTCACGACCATCAACGGAATCTTCTCCACGATGATCGGCGACAATGGCAATGGCGGAGCAAAGTTCTCCACGGATGCCAACGCCAGCTACGAGATCGGCCTCTCGGTCGATAACGGTTCCGAGATGTCCCCGCGCATCCAGATCGGCGACGCTATCAGCTCGATCAGTGCTCGCGTGGCGGCCAACGCCAACGCGGTCGGCGGCTTCCGCGTCGATAGCACCAACGGCACCAGCGGCCTGCATCCCAACACGCTTGTAACCACCGATGCAAACGGACGCATCAACTCGTCGCTCCTCGGCAACAGCGTGGTGACCAGCATCAACGGTCTGCATGGCAACATCAACCTTCAGGTCAGCGGCAGCGGTGTCAGCACCGATACCACCGGCGGCGTTCTTCATCTGAACATCACCGGCGGCGGCAGCGGCGGCGGATCGCTCACCTTCCCGTTCAGCCAGAATGGTCTTTCGATCGGTAGCGGCGATGTGTTCAGCCTTTCCAATGCCGGCAGCGGCTCGGTTGGCAACTTCACGAACATCGGCACTGGCTCGGCCATCAACGCAACGTCCAATCTTTCGCTTGTCGGCTCCGGCACGATCAACGCCACGAACAGCGGCACCGGCTCGGCTATCAACGCTTCCAGCAACAGCGCCACCAGCGCCGCGCTTCGCATCCAGAACCGCGCCGCCGGCTCCATGGGCCAGGCCATCTCGGCTCTCGATGCCAACGGCACCTCGACCTTCAACGTGCTGGCGAACGGCCAGACGACGATCAACTCCACGGTTGCCAACGCCCTCAACGTCACGACCTCGGCAAGTGGTGAGGCAGCTCTCGCGGTGAATGGCGGTCTGAAGGTGAACGGCCCGGTCGGCACCGGCATGGTCGATCTCTCCAACGGCAGCTCGGTGGTCAACAACGTTTTCGTCAAGTCCAACTCGATCATCATGATCACGGTGACTTCGATAACCGGCGGCACCACGGCTCTTCCGCTCCGCGTCTCCTCGCAGGGGAACGGCACCTTCACTGTCTCGGCGATCCAGGGCGCACTTGGCTCACTCACCGGCAATCTCTCCTTCAACTACCTGGTCATCAACCAGTAATCTTCTCTGGTCGATATCCTCAGGAACAATATTTACAAGGAGAATAGAGCGATGAGCATGAAACGACTTTCAGTACTGGTGGGATGCGCGATCGGCCTCCTCTGCGCAAGCGGAGCCAGCGCGCAGATGCTGGAGAAAGCAGTGGTGAGCAATGCCGGCGGGCGCACGTCCGACGGCGGCAAGACGGTCGATTACACCATCGGACAGCCGGCGGTGGGCCGGGCCAGCAATGGCACGACGACCGGGGACTTCGGCTTCTGGTACGCGGCTGCCCAGGCCACGCCGCTCTCGGCTCCGTTCGAGGCGGGCGCGGGAATGGTGGCTGGGGCGAATGTTTCTCCCAACCCTATCTCGACAACCGGATCGGTGACCGTTACGGTAACCAGCAGGGGCCGGGTCGATGTGGGACTGTATGATGTTGGCGGCAGGCATGTTGCGAATCTCTATTCGGGAGATCGCGACGCGGGGACCTTCACGGTTCCGATCAACGCGGCCGGTCTTGCCAGCGGAACCTATTACGTCGCGATCAGCGCTCCTGGAGCGTTGGTTCAAAGGCCGGTAACGGTTGTGCGGTAGAGGATCACGCTGATCGATTCACGACGTTGGAGAAGAGGCGACCACTTTGTGGTCGCCTCTTC
>JBDSJW010000224.1:0-4789 GCA_039917235.1 Kapaibacterium sp. (SeqCode)
CGTTGATTAACCTTCCGTCGGCAGATCGCCGATCACGTCGATCGTCTGTCCTGGCTTCACGGTGATGATGGCCTTCTTGCGAAGCGCCGTCTTCCCCTGAATGTACCCCTTGCGGGAGAGCTGCACCTTCTGGCGCGGCTTGATCGTGATGGTCCGGACGCTTGTCACGCCGACCCGATACCGCTCCTCGATCGCCTTGCGGATCTCGATCTTGTTGGCGCTGGTAATCACTTCGAATACGTATTGACCCTTCTCGTTCAACTGTGAACTTTTCTCTGAAAGGATCGGCCGCTTGAGTACTTGCCTCATCGTGTTCTCGCTGGTCTATCGTGAATGCGTCGATTAATCTTCTTTCTTCAACTGCTCCATCAGGATGTCCAGCGAGCCGCGCTCGATGACAAGCACCTGATTGTTGAGCAGGTCATACGTCGATGCGTTGCGCGCTTCCATGATCTCGCACTTCGCGATGTTCCTTCCGGAACGAAGCGCGTTCTCGTTTGATCCCTGGAGCAGCACCACCGCCCTCTTGCCGGCAACGCCCATCGCCTTCAACATATCGGCAAACGGCTTGGTCTTCACCTGATCGAACGTCAGGTTGTCCACCACCAGGATCTCGTTGGACTGCGCCTTCAACGCCAGAGCGGAACGACGTGCCAGCTGGCGCATCTTCTTCGGCATTGCCTGCGTGTAGTCGCGCGGGTTCGGTCCGTGGATATTTCCACCGCCAACCCAGACGCCGGAGCGGATCGAGCCGGCACGCGCGGTGCCACGCCCCTTCTGCTTCCACGGCTTGCGGCCACCGCCACGAACCTCCCAGCGATCCTTGGTCTTGCTGGTTCCCTGACGCCTGTTGGCAAGATGCATCTTCACCGCCTGGTGCATCACCGCCACGTTCGGCTCAATGCCAAACACGTCTTCGGGAAGATCGATCGTTCCGGCTGTGTTGCCGTCTTTGCTGAGGATATTGATATTCATTGCCCGTTATCCGTAGTCAGTACTCAATAGCTGTCGGCGTCGTCCCCTCGGTCGAAGGCGCCTGCCGTCCGTTAAAGGACGTGCGGGAGTATCGGAGAATCAGCGCTTCGGCTGCTTCAGGATCTCGACGATGCAGTTCGGTGCGCCAGGGATGGAACCCTTGACAATCAGGACGTTCTTGTCGGCCAGAATGCCGACAACCTGGAGATTGCGGACGGTGATCTTCTTGCCTCCCATCCGCCCCGCCATGCGGGTGCCGGGGAAAACTCGCGAGGGATAGCTGGACCCGCCGATCGAGCCCGGAGCGCGCTGGCGATCCGACTGACCGTGGGTCTGCATGCCGACGCCGCCGAAATGGTGGCGCTTCATGACACCCTGAAATCCATGCCCCTTGCTGTCGGTGGTGACACGAACCTTGTCGCCGATCGCGAAGATGTCGGTTATGCCGATCGTGTCCCCCAGCTTGTAGTTGGAGACATCGTAGCTGCGGAACTCGCGGAGATCGCGAATCCCGGAGACACCGGCCTTCTGGAGATGCCCGGTCTCGGGCTTGTTGATGTTCTTCTCTTTCTTCGAGCCGAACCCGAGCTGAAGAGCCTCGTAGCCATCATTCTCCATGGTCCTGACCTGCACCACGGTGCAGGGCCCGGTCTCAATCAACGTGCACGGGATATAGACCCCCTGCTCGTTGAAGATTCCGGTCATTCCGATTTTCCTACCTAAAAGCGCAGCCATAACTCTATTGCGAATTTCGAATTGGAGATTCTCGATTACGAGGTGGGAATCGCGATTCGATCTCTCGCGATTGCCCGGCAGTTCGGGAAAGTCGATACGGAAGGGAAATAATCGGCGGGGCGTCCTGCACCGACGATCAGCTTCCGATCATCGATACTTCGTCAGACCTTGATCTCAACATCCACACCGGCGGGAAGCTCAAGCCTCATCAGCGAGTCGACCGTCTTCGGGGTGGAGTTGAGAATATCGATAAGACGTTTGTGCGAGCGGTTCTCGAACTGCTCCCGCGACTTCTTATCGACGTGCGGGGAACGAAGAACCGTATAAATTGTTTTCTCGGTCGGAAGTGGAACCGGCCCCGAGACGATCGCGCCGGTCTGCTTCACCGTGCGGATGATTTTCTCAGCCGATTTGTCGATCAGATTGTGATCGTACGACTTGAGTTTGATGCGGATAACCTGGGCAGCCACGTTCTTCCTTTGCGCTGGTTATGATTCTTGTCGACGTTGTATATACAGACAGCCTTGCACACCAGATCCCCGCTTTATCGCGAAGTTCCGGCAACCGCCATCAATCATTCATCGTTCTGGATACCGTCTCACATACGGCGTGCATGGAAGCTCAGAGGATGAGCTTGTCGGCTATGTGGGGCGCCAACCAAGTATGCACTATAACCTATCGCACAAGTTCAACATTTTGGGAGGCCTGATGGGCGCGAGCGGCATATCCACCAACTCTGTTCCGGCGTTGCACCGGGACTGCCCTGACTCCAGACCCTGATTCCCTGTTGATACCGTTCCACTTTCCTCGCAAGCGAGAGTGAGGAGTTAGAAGGCTTTACCTGGGCTTTCGTGAGACGCTCATTTTATAGAGCCTGCAAATATACGCGAGCCAGATGGTCCGTTGCAAGCAAAAGATTGCCCAAAATCATCCCAAAGTCGTACTCAAATGTAATTTCCGCCCGCTGGTTCGGATACTCTGCGACCCTTTCCGTCGCCACGGGTCATATGTTTTCTGCTCCACCGCTATAATCGCATGTAACGCTTTGATAATCCGTTTCGTCTAGGTAATATAGTCGCCGTGTCAGCACTGCAACGTCACCCCGACGATGTAGCGTGGGTTTAGCCCTCAGACGTAACCGATCCGCAGCCTTTCCCGATGCGCATCGCTCTGCTTCCGCCGGGCCGCCCTCCCGACACCTCCTATCGATTGCATCTCAGCATTCAACATACGCGCGATCAACGTTTCCCCGAAATAACGCCGTTCCCCGCTGCCATCCCCTGGCGGCGAATCCCGACCGGCACATCCCCTCTCACCCATAGGAGCAGGATCACAATGGACTTCCAGAGCATTATCGAGGTTACTTCCGACAACTGGCCCGAAGTTGTCAACCGGATCAACTGGCGCCACCCCGAGGTCGTTGACCGTACCGGAAATCATATCTTGCAGGATGTCGACGGCGGAGCGATGTATAGTATTCCGATCGATGTGTGGTACGAACGAAATGCTTACAGGATGGTCTGGCGACGATTTGTGGCGAAAACCGCGCAAAAGGCAAACTAACCCCGCGCGATTCTCCACAACCCCGAATATTTATCGAAAACGCTCTTCGGCACCTCCCCGAAGGGCGTTTTTCGTTCCCATCCCCCTATTCCCCGGCTGCCTAAAATAAAAGCGCCCTCCGGGAGAACCCGAAAGGCGCTTCGTGATTTCAAACGCTCGAACTCTTATTCGACGATCTTCGTAACAACACCCGCGCCGACCGTACGGCCGCCCTCGCGGATAGCGAAACGCAGACCCTCTTCCATGGCGACCGGGGTGATCAGCTCGACAGTGATATTGTCGATGTTATCACCAGGCATGACCATCTCGGTGCCAGCCGGAAGGGTGGCGATACCGGTCACGTCGGTCGTACGGAAGTAGAACTGCGGACGATAGCCGTTGAAGAACGGCGTGTGACGTCCACCCTCTTCGCGCGAGAGGACGTAGACCTGCGCCGTGAACTTCGTGTGCGGGGTAATCGTGCCCGGCTTGCAGATAACCATGCCGCGCTCCAGCTCCGTCTTATCGACACCGCGGAGGAGGAGACCAACGTTATCACCAGCCTGACCCTGATCAAGAAGCTTGCGGAACATCTCGACGCCGGTCACAACCGACTTCTTCTTTGCTCCGAAGCCGACCAGCTCGACTTCCTCGTTCACATTGATGATACCGCGCTCGATACGCCCCGTGCCCACCGTGCCACGACCCGTGATCGAGAACACGTCCTCGACCGGCATCAGGAACGGCTTGTCCGTCTCGCGAATCGGGGTCGGGATGTAGGTATCGACAGCGTCCATCAGGTCCCAGATACACTGATAGCGGGGATCATCGATCGGAGCGTTCGCCGTTCCGGCCTCGAGAGCCTGAAGAGCGGAGCCCATGATGATGGGGATATCGTCGCCCGGGAACTCGTACTTCGAGAGAAGCTCGCGAACCTCGAGCTCGACCAGCTCAAGAAGATCCGGATCCGCGATATCGACCTTGTTCATGAAAACGACGATACGGGGAACACCAACCTGACGGCAGAGCAGGATATGCTCGCGCGTCTGCGGCATCGGGCCGTCCGTAGCGGCAACAACCAGGATTGCTCCGTCCATCTGGGCGGCGCCGGTGATCATGTTCTTCACATAATCGGCATGGCCCGGGCAGTCCACGTGAGCATAGTGACGGTTTTCCGTCTGATACTCAACGTGCGCCGTCGCGATTGTGATACCGCGTGCGCGCTCTTCCGGAGCGTTGTCGATCGAATCGAACGTCCTGACCTCACCACCGCTCTTGTGAGCGAGCGCCATCGTGATCGCCGCGGTGAGGGTCGTCTTGCCGTGGTCAACGTGACCAACCGTGCCCACGTTCACGTGGGGCTTACTGCGGTCGAATTTCTCTTTAGCCATTCCTGAGTGTCTCCTCTACGAGAAAAAGAGGTTGAAAAGATATGTAGTACAGTTGATTGATTCTTTGTCTGTCGCCACCCCGCACGGGAAGGGATAACTCCTCCCCCGCGCGGACCTGACGCATCTTACATCGCGACGGCGGCCTT
>JBDSJW010000225.1:0-3202 GCA_039917235.1 Kapaibacterium sp. (SeqCode)
GTGATCGTGATCGTCTTCGATGCATCGACCAGCGCGCCGGCCGAGACGAAGAGGGAAGGGCCGTAGGTCTGACCCGTGATCTGCCCATGCGATTCGATACCGATACCGCGGAGGAACGCTGGAATCGGAACCGGATTCGCCGTCGTGGTCAGAAGCACAGTGCAGGAGTAGCTCCGCTCCTCGGTCGGCTTGAACCGCACCTTCTGTGGAAGGCGGTTTGCAAGCATGCCAGCCGTATCGATCTCAGTCGGGCTGATACGCTTGGTTCCCGGAATACGCATACCCGGATCGATCTTCTCGCCAGCCGTTTCCTGGACAAGCTCGAAGTAAGGGGCGTCGGCGCCGGTCAGCTTGATCGACTGGATGTCGACATCAGCGGTTCCGTTGTTGAAAGCGTAGATAAAGCTCTCGTAGCTGGTTGCCTTATTCTGGGTGCAGTTGACAGCCGCGGGGACAATCCACTGCTCATTCCAATCATATGGGGTGAGCTGCGGACCCGGCTTGGTAACGGTTGCCGTCCACTTCGAAAGATCCTTGATGGTCCGGGTATTTGCCCATGCGCGAGCAACGGTTTCGAATGAGCCCAGGCCGCTCTTCGACGGATCGAAGTAGACATAGAAATGGACGCACTCATTCGGGCCAAGCTTCATGCTCTTCAGGCTGTCGAGCGTGGACTGTGGAACGGTGAAGTTCTTGTCCAGCCACGTCAGCACATCAGGCGAAGCGTCCGGCGAATTATCCGGTTTGAAGGTGATAAAGCCGCGGCCGTTGTTGCAGAGATCGATCAGTTTTCCCTTAATCGGATCGCTGTCGACCATGATTCCGAAGTCGGCATCACTGATCGTGATAATCGGCTGCACCGTCTCGGCGGTGAGCGGAATTGCGATGTTCACGCATTCGAGAACTGCCTTCAGCGAATCCTGGTAGAGCTTGTTGTCGATATTCGGATCGACACGCACCACAACCTTGATCGTCTGGCCTGGCTTCAGCGTGGTCGGAACCGCAGGGTCGGTGCTCACGATGGTAAATCCATCCAGACCGGAGGTGAGCTTCATCTCCTTGATCAGGACATCGCGATTGAGCGGGTTGGTATACGTAATCGTCGTCGACAGCGACAGACCCTTGGTCACCTCGCCGAAGTTGACCGAATCCTTATCCATGTCGAGGCGCTCGGCCTGATAGGTGTAGTAGATGTACCAGACCTTGCCGGTACGATCCTTAACCACAAGCGTTGCCTTTGCATCCTTCAGCGGGTTGATCGGGACGATATCCACCAATGCCTTAGTTTTGCCGATGATATCGGAAAGACGGTTCGGGTCGATTGGAATGAGCTTGGCGTTGATCACCGAGGTCGGATCAAGCGAGATCGAACGGAGGCCGACCGGGCTCGGGTTAAGGGCCCTGATCGTGATATGAAGCGCGGTGCACTCCAGCACCGTATCGATCTTCAGGCTGTCTGCCGGCCTGAGAACACGACGCTGAGGAGCCAGCGGGTAACCGTAGGAGAGAGCATTGTACTCTTCATATTCGCATGGATGGAGAGCGTCGGCCGAATCGTTTTCGCCGCCGCCGCCAAGGAGGGAGACATCATCACCCTTCTTCTTCGTGTGTCCGGGACGATACTCCTCGCCACCGGTGAAGGTGCCGTAGACAAAGCCGGCGAACCTGGCGCCGTTCTTTCCCTGGAGGTAATGATCCTGTCCCTGCGCGACGCCCTGCGAGCCCCAGATAAGGCTGGTGCCGGGGATCTTCCGCGTAAAGAGGAACGGTGTTCCCTGCTCGGTGTAGATGTTCCTCTGATCGTTCGTATCGCAGACCACGTTGATGTAGTGCTGCATGTTGCTCGGGTTGGTCGGAGCATAATACGGAGCGAAGCTCGGCCACTGCTCGCGCGGGGTCAGCTCCACCATGTACGGCGCCCATGCGCTGTAGCTGAGGCAGGGGAGGCCCTGGAAGCAGGGGGTTGATCCATTGAACTTGGTGATTGCCACCGAGTGCATCATCGCCATTGATGGTTTGGCCGTCTTGAAGTAGGCCGCCTGAGCCTCACCGAAGAAGAACTCGTTCATCGTATCTCTGGGAACCGAGAAGGTGATCTTGGGTCCACCACCTGGCTGAAGGTAGTAACCGTCGGTCCTGTCCTTCGTGGTTATGCCGTCGGTTCCATACACCCGGACCATTTCACCCACGCGCTCGGCGGGGGAGTTGATGCCGGGACGATGCGAATCCCATGAAGGCATATAAACGAACTCGGTACCATGCTGTTCGGTGGGGGGAACCCATTCCATCAGCATGTTCTTATAAGCATTGTTGGCAAGTCCGCCCTCATCCTGGCGGATGAGCGTGCGGGAGTGACCGGAGATCACGCCAATCGGCTTGTCAGCCGAGATCCTTACACCGGCGATATCAACCTGGTTGGTCGCCGTGATGTTGGTATCGCACCAGCTCTGAATCTGGTAGACCTGATTCTCACCGAGGGTGAACGTATAATCAGGGTTGCCGTTGAACTTGCGGCCGTAGTTGGTGACCACCACTCTCGTGTTATCGTATGCCGAGAGGATCAGGAACTCCGCGGGAGACGGCTTGGCATAGAAGGGAATGGCCGTTTCGCCGGCGAGTCCGATATCATTGACAATGCCGCTCGGGGTTGCCGCTACGTTGTACTCGGTGCCCCAGAGTTCGACCGGGATCGGCGTCCATGCCTCGCAGCTCTGCTTGACCGCGAAGAAACAGTAGACGATGATCGGCTTCTCCGCCTCCAGGCGGATTGTGTTGTACTGAATCGAATTTGAAACCGTGACAACAGGACTGGTCTTGACATCATACGTGAGGAACTTGCCGGCCGCCAACGTCACGACGTTGGTGTTGCCAGCGATGATCTTGACCTTGTTCGGTCCGACAGCAGAATAGAGGAAGAGGGAAAACCCTTCCTTGATCTTGTTGTTCGGGAACCGGCTGTCTATTTTGTTGGCAGTGGTATCGGGAAACGCAAGGATGTACGTTGTTCCCGACCCGTTGTCGTCCAGAGGAGGAGTCTGGGCGTGGGCAACTCGTGGTGCTCCCAGCAGGAGCACACAGAGGAAGCCGAAGATGAAAGCCGGCAGTGCTCGCGGCCTCCATGTAAACGACGTGACCCTGTTCATAGAGTAAACCTCTTGTTGAGTTAGGGGATTTGGTGTATGAGAGTGAACTGTATCTGTGA
>JBDSJW010000226.1:0-7345 GCA_039917235.1 Kapaibacterium sp. (SeqCode)
ACGAATTGGTCCAATTGGCATGAGAATCACCTTGAATATTAATCGAACGGAATGTTATACGGCAACTTCCCCGATATCGTATCGCGCCTCACGGCACGATAATCCATTCCGATTCGTACATGCTGAAGTTCCCCGCGTTATCCTTTACCAGAAGCCCCATCACCGTCCGGCCAAAATCCTTCAGCGTCACATTCAGTGTGTTATTCCCCGTATAGCTCGCCGATGAGAACGATATCACCGGCACTGTTCCCTGGTTGTCGCCTCGCGTGCCCGCGTTATCCCGGAAACTCAGTTCCGTCACAATATAGGTTGATGCCCCGAAAGCAAGCGGAATGTGCATCTCCCAGTTCAGCCCTCCGCGAAGAAAAATCACTTTTCGCAGCGGTGGTGCGCCAGTCGTGTTCGCATTAATGTGTTGCATGTTCCATTGCGCGGCATCAACGATATTCTGCTGGCTGTCGGTGCCAAGAGCAACGCAGAACGGCGAATTCGCCAGCGTAAAAGGGTTTCCGGGAGAGTACCACGATGACGGATTCCAGTAGTTGGAGCTTCGCGCGAATGTCCCCTGCACGCCGTTGAGCGTGGCATTGGCGATCAAATCAAGAGGGTTCTGTGGCTCGACATTTGACCAGTCGATCCAGCTCAGAACGGAGTCGGAAGAATTGCAGTTGCAGCTCATAGTGGGAGAATAGAAAATGAATAAAAAAAGTAGTGCCCGATGGCGGAGCCAACCATAGCGTACACTGTATTCAGATGCACGGGTATTTGAGTTCTCCTGATATTTCTTTTCAGAGATCATGGAGACCCCTTTATATCCCAACCTTCTCCTTTCCCAATCCCTGAAGTCGGGCTACTATTGCGGGCCGGTTCAGCCGTAACATCCCGGTGGGGGGTGCGTGGAAGCTGGAACATCAGAGAGAACATCGGGTCACGGTCATACACATCTTCAGGCGGAGCGGATCATGTCGCAGGATCATCAGCAGGAGATTCTTCAGAAATATATCGGACGGGTGATGGCGCTCCAGAATGAGCGACGGCAATCGCTGGAACTGGAGGATCTGCGGAATATCGCGCGGGAACTGGGGATGAGCGAGGAGGATGTGACCGCCGCCGATGCCGCCGCGCAGGCACATCTGGAGCGGGGGATGCGTCACCTTCAGTACAAACGGTGGGATGACGCGGTCAATGAGCTAAGCGATGCCGTCGCTCTCAACCCCGTCGGCGTGGAAGGGCTGCATGGGCTGGCGACAGCCTACAAGGAGCGATGGGTTGCCACGCGAAGGGAGGAGGATAGCGTGCAGGCCGCGGCGCTCGCCAAGCAAACGCTGGCAATCGAGCCGGGACATGATGCATCCTACGCGCTGCTGAATGAACTGGACCGGGAGGGAGCCATTCCCCGTCCCGCCAGAAAGAAGACCGCGACCGGCTGGCTGGCCGCCGCCCCGCTTCTGGTGGTGGCGCTGGTCCTGCTCGGAATGGGATTTATCGTATTCAACAAAAGCCCATCCGAGCCGCGCTATCCCGATTCTCCACCCCAGCCGGTCATACCCGTGGCCACGGAATCAACAGTCCCGCTGACGTGGGAGGCGCCCAAGGAGATCGATATGAATGTCGATCTGGCGCAGACCAACACGATCGTCAACACGCACCGGACGTTACAGCTCAGGATGTACAACAACGGGAAGCACCCGTTCCACGAGCTTCAGATACGGATCGATGATTTTAATGCCGGCGGGACGCGCGTTGCCGATCATACCTACTTCCTCGTCTCCGGCGATGATCCCCCGCTTGGCGTCAACGAGAGCAGGAACAAGTTCCTTGAATACCCGATTCCCGGCGGCGTCACCCGCTATACGATCGCCGTGGTGAGGGTAAAGTAAGGGGCAAAAAAAGGCTCCGTGAGTTCTCTCACGGAGCCCGGCATCATGTTCTCCGGTGCGGGAGTTTTCGGCTCTCCTTTCCGAGTTTTTTCCACCGCTCCTTCTCCGCCAGCGCGGCGGACTTGTCATCCTTTCGGTCCAGATAGGCCAGCTCCCGTTCCATCTTTATGTAGTTCCGGTAGCGGGCGGCGTCAAGCGTTCCACCATCCAGCGCCCGGCGGATGGCGCAGCCCGGCTCGTTCCCGTGTCCGCAATCGCGGAACCGGCAGCGTTCGGCAAGCGAGGTGATATCCTCAAACGTCTCCCGCAACCCATCGTCCGCCTCCCAGAGCTGCAACTCCCGCATCCCCGGCGTATCGATAATCAGCCCGCCATCCGGCAGCAGGATCATCTCGCGATGCGTGGTGGTATGCTTCCCCTTTCCCACGCTCCCGCTCACCTCACCAACCTTCAGCAACTCCGCCCCCGCCAGCCGGTTTGTCAGCGTCGATTTTCCGACGCCGGAGGAGCCGAGCAGCACCGCGGTTTTTCCCGCTCCCAGATAGGGGGTCAGCCGGTCAAGGCCGCCGCCATCCGGCGCGCTTACGGCGATCACCGGCACGCCGAGCGCCACGGCCATGGCATCATCAAGATATCGATCCAGATCATCGCACAGATCGGCTTTCGTCAGGACGATCACCGGATCGGCGCCGCTCTCCCAGGCAAGGATCAGATAACGTTCGATCCTCCGCGGGTTGAAATTATCGTCAAGGCCGGTTACCAGAAAGGCGGTGTCGATATTGGCCGCGACGATCTGCTCCTCGGTTGTCCCCCCGGCGACGTTGCGGGAGAACTTGCTTTTGCGGGGGAGAAGCGCGTGAATTGTGTGGCGTTCGGCTCCATCGGCGCGACCGATCACGACCCAGTCGCCAACGGCGGGAAGATCGCCGCGGCTGGTCGCCTGATGTCGCATCCGTCCCGAGACCTCGGCCTGGAGTTCCCCCTCCTCGGCAACGATCTCGTACATATTCCTATGCTCGCGGGCAACCCGTCCGGCACGATACCCCTGATTGGCATAGGGGGCAAAACTGTTCGAAAAAAATGGGGACCACCCCAGCATTTCCAGATTCATTATCGTGATTCCTCGTTGTGAACGTTGATTGATATCGACGCTTCACAGAGAAATCCCATCCATCATTCACGCGCGGTGAATAGCCGAAGGAGAACATCTCTGCACATCGCGGGAACGTTCCCGCGGCTCGGGGTTGATGATATTCCTGCCATAATGGAGTTCTCCTTCTCTACATTTGTTGAAAATAATCGGCCGGGCCGATGGCGCTTCCGCCGGTAATTGAGCAACGAACTTATTATTTCGTCTTCGCGCTCGCAAGGCTTTCGCGAGAGCGTCCGCGCCGCAAACTCTGGCGCGGGATATGAAGCGAAGTTTTGGAAGGATGGAGTTATCAGATCAACATTGAATTATTTCTCGCAATGGCTAACGAAACGAACGATCGGAACATTCAGAATTATATCGAGCGGGTCACGGCGCTCCAGAACGAGCGGAACAGCGCCCTCTCGATGACCGATCTCCAGTCGGTGGCGCGGGAACTGGGGATGAGCGATGATGATCTGGCGGCCGCTGAACAGGAGGCGGTAAACCACCGGACGCGGGGGATGGGGCATATCGGGCACGGGCTGTGGGATAACGCCGTATCGGAACTCTCCGCCGCGGTGGGGCTGCATCCGTCCGATGTGGAATCGCTCCACGGGCTGGCAACGGCATACGCCGGACGTTACAGAGAGAAGGGGGATGAGGGGGACCGCGTGCAGGCGGAGAGCTATGCGGGGCAGGCGCTGGCGATCGATCCCAACCACGCCGCCACATTCTCGCTGCTGAGCGATCTGAAGAAATCATCCCAGGGGGAGCCGACGCGGATATCCCCCGTGGCGCGGAAACGGCTGACAATGGTGGCAATCGCGGTGATCGTCGCGGCGCTTATTCTGATTCTCCTTCTGGTGATGGGAGCCAATTCCAACACAACTCCGGCCCCGATGCCGTAGATGGCAAACCCCTGAACAACATTATCCGCGACGTTGTCCAAGGGTTTGGTGATTCAACGGATTCTGGTGAAGATCATCGGCGAATAATTCAGCTGATTTCGCGACGCGGAAGCTATCAACACAAAGGACGTCCGTCGCTTTCACGCGACGGACGTCCCGGTTTATTCACCCGCCGGCTCACCGCGTCACGATGAACTTCCCGCCGGTAAGCGATCATTTTATTAAGTTTCCCCGATCTCCCTTCCGGCATCGAGACACGATCGTCAGGAAGATTTTTTGAACGGCAGCATCGGGAAGATATCATGGCGGCAACACCATCCGTAATGCTCGCGCTCGGGACCATCGCCCCGGCATTCACCCTCACGGATACGGTTTCCGGCGGGAAAGTATCGCTCGAAGAGCTGAAATCGGATATCGCGACCGTGGTGATGTTCATCTGCAACCACTGTCCGTTTGTGATCCATGTGCGTGAGGAACTGGCGCGGCTGGCCTCGGAATATCAGGCGCGCGGGGTCGCGTTTATCGCCATCAACGCCAACGACGCGGAGAACTATCCGCAGGATTCACCGGAGCGGATGAAGGAGGAGGCCGCCCGCAACGGCTATACATTCCCCTATCTCCACGATGAATCGCAGGATGCGGCCCGTGCCTATCAGGCCGCCTGCACCCCCGATTTCTACATCTTCGATCGCGATCTGCGCCTTGCCTATCGCGGCCAGCTTGATGACTCCCGCCCGTCCAACGGCATCCCCGTCACCGGCCGCGATATCCGCGCCGCGCTGGATGCGATGCTGGCCGGAAGCGATGTAAACCCGGATCAGAAGCCGAGCATCGGCTGCAATATCAAGTGGAAAGCGTAGATCGGAGCGTGCGCTAACAGACTGTTCAAGGAGGATCAGCCGCACGGCGGCCGAATCTGAGCGAATGAGGCGTCCTTCAACAGTCTGAGAAGTGATGATGGATATCGGCCCCTCTGGCAGGCCGGCTAGTTAAAGAGATTGATAGTGTTCACAATCGGGATGGGCCATTTGCCCCAGACGCCCACCTGATGGATATTCTCCCCCTCGAAC
This sequence comes from Kapaibacterium sp. (SeqCode), assembly GCA_039917235.1. Taxonomy (GTDB): domain Bacteria; phylum Bacteroidota; class Ignavibacteria; order OLB7; family OLB7; genus JAFDZV01. Next base: position 4,991 of record JBDSJW010000226.1, read on the forward strand.
ATCAGCGTGGCGCTGTAATAGGGATAGAATACCAGCCCAAGAAACGGGGAGATGGTGATCCCCATGTTGTTCCTTCCCCCTCCGCTCACCCAGCTTGGGCCAACATCAAGGCCGAAGATGGCGCCCCCTCCCTCAAACCCGACATGCGCCTTTGTCCGGCGCGAGACGAAACAGTAATCGATGTTGATCAGCCCACCAAGGAAATAGGCGGCGTTCGATGGAAGCGTGGTCACGCTTACCTCCCCGCCGATGGTGAACCCTCCGTGATCGCCGAATGTGTAGGCCAGGCTTACCCCCGGGCTGACAAAGATCGACTTGCTCTCCTGCGCCAGCACCGGCGCGCCGGAGAGGCTCATCGCGACGATGATGAGAGGAATTATGGAGGATATCCGCCTGAGGAATTTCGATTGCATGGCGGAAGAATACGGATTCCATGACAATCATTAACGGGAGAATGCAGGAAATAATCGATGCCGATTCAGCTCCAGCCCCGCTCACTCTACGCCTCGTTCGATCGATTTCCCTCGGCGAAAGGGGCGGCCACGCATATCGCCCGGATGGCGGAAACCCTCTTCCGGACGATGGATGGCGGGGTTCTCTATACGCTTGGCGGGGATGATCTTCCGCTCTACCAGCGCGAGGGAAATGTGGAAATCCTCCGCTATGCGCGGTCGGTTCCGAACTTTCTGGAACGGACCATCGGCTTTGCCGACCGGCTGCGACTGCTGCTTGAGGAGCATGGAGATAATCTGGCGCTCTGCCATGTGCGCGATCCCTGGAGCGGCGTCCCGGTGCTGGAACGGAGCGGCCGCGGGTATCGGACGGTCTACGAGGTCAACGGCCTGCCATCGATCGAGCTTCCCTACACCTACCCCGGCCTCTCCGCGCGGACGCTCGCCAAGATCCGCGCCGCCGAGGAGTTCTGCTGGTCCCGCGCCGACGCCATTATCACCCCATCCGTCACCATCGCCGAAAATCTTATCCGCCTGGGCGCCCCGGCCGGCGCCATCACGGTGATCCCCAACGGCGCCGATCCGGCCCCCCCCACGCCCCGCCCCGCCGATGCCCCGCCGTGCTACATCATCTATTTCGGCGCGCTCCAGCGGTGGCAGGGGGCCGATGTGATGCTCCACGCGTTTGCGCGCCTGGCCGACATGGAGGATGTCCATCTGGTGATCTGCTCCTCCACGCATCACCGAAACGTGAAGATCTACCGAAAACTGGCCGAGCGGCTCGGCATCGACGGGAGGATTCTTTGGCGGTTCGCGCTCGGGAGGGAGGAGCTGCGCGGCTGGGTGGCGGGGGCGGAGCTTTCGCTGGCGCCGCTGGTGGAATGCTCGCGCAATCTGGATCAGGGGTGCGCGCCGCTGAAGATCCTGGAATCGATGGCATGCGGCGTTCCGGTGGTCGCCTCCGATCTTCCGGCCACGCGCGAACTGATTGCCGACGGCATCCACGGAAAGCTTGTCCGGGCGGACCGTCCGGCCGATCTGGCGCGCGCCGTCAGGGTGCTGCTGGAGTATCCCGAACGGCGGCGGGAGATGGGGGAAGAGGGACGGCGGCGGCTTGCCGATGAGTTCACATGGGAACGATCGACCGCGAAGCTGGCCGGGCTCTACAGGTCGGTTATCACGGAAAATGGTGATAGATTCGCCCCTCAGTCCCCCCCGAGGATCGACGATCAATCAATGGAGATTCACCGATGAGCATGATGATCTACTTCTCGTTGAGCAGCGAGCAGCGATCGCTGGTGCGGACGAAACGCATCAACGCAACGCATACGCCGGACGAGTGGATCGCGCTGCTGGGGACGGTGGCAAACCTGGACCGCTCCGTCGAACAGTTGCGGAGGATTGCGGGATGGAGCGTTTTTCTCTCAATCGTCATCTGCCTGATCGCCGGCATGGGGCTCCACTCGGCTCCACTCCTTTTCCTCTTCGCGGCCCTTGCCGTCGCCGCGCTGGCGGTCTACTTCTTCGCCCGTCATAACGATCTCTCCAACAACCTCAGGAAGTTCATCCTTCCGATGATCACGCTGATGCGGGAGGATATCGACCGCGACGGGGCGCTGACGCTCCGGCTGAACCTGAGCGATCCGATGACGAAGGAATTCCAGACCGGCAGCGAGACGCTCAGGACACGGCTGAACACGGAACAGACAACCTTCCAGATTACCTGGATGGAGGCAGAGACGGTGCTTGCCGATGACTCCACGCTGGAGCTGACGATCGCCGATCAGATCAGGCAGAGAAAGACAACCAAGCGGAACGCCCGTGGCAAGGTCAAGGTGAAATTCAAGTATCGCGTCCGGCATCTGATCGATGTCCGGATCGGCTTCCGGCGCGGCACCTACGC
>JBDSJW010000227.1:0-4009 GCA_039917235.1 Kapaibacterium sp. (SeqCode)
GCGCAAAGCGGCGAGTTGGCAGTGGCGCTGTACATGGTCGGCAGCGCCTCCGCATTCTTCGCTCCCTACCTTATCACCAGCGGGCATAACGTCACCAACGGTCAGGCAAACCTGAGCATCTATGGCGGCGTGGCGGGAGCGCTTCACGGCATTCTGATCTACAATCTTCTCAACGGCTCCAGCACCAATAGCGGCGGATTTGAGTTTGCCCAGGGGCAGGCAATGGCAAGCCTCTTCACGGGAATCGCCGAATCGGTGGGGGGGTATATCATTGCCGGCACCAGCAGGCTCCCGGAGGGGAAGGTTGATGTGATAGCGCTTGGCGGGACGGCCGGGCTTGGACTGGGGATGGGGCTTGCCTACGTCACGAACTTCAACAGCACATCGGAAGCCGGTGGGATGATGTTGCTCGGCAGCGCGGCCGGGTTCGCGGCCGGAAACGCGATTGCCAACATGCAGCACTACACCCCCGGCGACGCCTATGTCCTGAGCACCAGTTGCGCTCTGAGCGCCTATGCGCTTCCCACCATCTTCTATCTCAGCGGGCTTGAGCTGAGCGAAAAGAATGCGAAGATCCACACCATCACCGCCATCGCCGGTGGCGCCGTGGGGATGGTGCTGGGGCACTATCTGGTGAAGGATCACGAGTTCTCCACCCCCCACGGCCAGTATATCGCGCTGGGAACCGGTGCCGGGGCCGCGTTTGGCCTGGGGGTGGCGTATCTGATATCCCCCCGGGGAGATGATGGAAGGATCTATGCGGGAGCCACCCTTGTCGGCGGCGTGGGGGCGTTCGGGCTGATGTATTCCCTCCTTCAGAATGGCAATATCGCGCGAAGCGGGAGCAGCAATCTCCGTTTCAATATCTCCCCGGTCGGCATGGCCGCGTTCGCGCTCGGCAGAGAACCGGCGGCGGGGAGCGATATCACGATCCCGGTCGCAAGCATACAGTACCGGTTCTGACGCCACCCTCCCGCATCGTCGGGCAATATTACCAGACAATCGCGACGCTCCCCACCCATCCGGCGCAACGCGCGCGACAGTAGTACCGCCCGGCCGGAAGCCGCGCCAGATCGAGCTCCACGGTGTATTCCCGTCCCGACCGGGCCGACGTGACCGGATGGAGAAGAAGCCGGCCGGCCACATCGTACAACGCAACGGAGATATCGCCGGACCGGTCGCCGGGAAGCTCCACCAGCACGCTCACCCGTCCCGAAGCCGGATTGGGGGCCGCCGTCAGGCGCGGGATCAATTCCCCATGCTCATCGGCGGGGGCAAGGGCCGCCGCGGTGCGAGAACAGATGATGGCACCCGTTGCGCCGGAGACGCGGCAGGTCATCGCCGCCACCGCTGTACTGAATCACCCAGATTGGAGCGTTGCGCGGGAACTCCGCCGGAAGCTGCACGGAATCCACGGCCCGCATCCAGAGATAGGCAAGCGTCTGCGGAAGGACGCCCGGAAGCTCTGCGTGATATCTCGCATACACGCTGTCGGCGGTCAGACGGGCTGGGAGGGTGTTGCTTCCGGCAAATGGGAGATTGGTTTTCAACGACGAGCATGCGCTCCGCGCGTTCGAGGCAAACGCGATCGACTATCTCACCAAGCCGGTACGGCTCGCGCGGCTGAACGCGACGCTCGACCGGATCGGCGACCGGGATGCGATGCGGAGCGCCGGCCAAAGCATCGGCACGCATCGTGATCAGCGCGCCATCGAAACAATTCCACGCATCACCGTCCACGCGGGGCGGCGGCGGCGCGTGATCCCGACCGACGATATCAAATGGATCGAGGCGCGCGAGAAGCTGGTCCACGTCCACACCGCCGACGGCGTGTTCACGGCGGATTTCACGCTGGACGAGCTGGAAGCGCGGCTGGACCCCACGCGATTTCTCCGAACCCACCGCGCCCACATCGTGAACGCGGCAAGCGTCCGCGAGCTGATCCCCTGGTTTGCCGGTTCCTACGCCCTGAAGCTGGAGGACGGAACGCGTATCCCGGTTGCTCGCCGCAGAGTGCGGGAGATCAGGAAGTTGCTGGGGGGATAAGGGGGGCCAGCTCCCGCGCGGCATGCGCCATCAGATCGCGCATCACATCGGGATCGAACGGTGAGCGGAGGCCGGCGGCCTTGAAGATATCCAGCACGCTCATTGTCCCGCCGATCCGGCAGAGATCCATGTAAATCCCCATCGCCCGGTCGTGATCCTCCGCGTCGATCAGCGCAAGCTGCATTGCTCCGGTCTCCGCGATCGCGTAGTCGATGTAGTAGAACGGCGAGCGGAAGATATGCGCCTGGCCGTACCAGATCGTCCGCTTGAAATCCTCGATCTCCGCGTAGTCGATTCCCGGCCGGTAGATATCCCAGATCCTTTCCCACTCATCATCCCGTCCATCGATGGTGGCGTCGGGGTTTTCGTACACCCAGTGCTGGAACTCATCGACGATGGAGATATAGCAGAGCATCTGCACCGATTTCTTCCATCGCCCACGACGGAATTTCTCCGCGTGTTCCGGCGAGAAGAAGCGATCGATATAGCGCAGGCTGAGCATCTCCATGCCGAGCGAGTGGATTTCGCAGGCGTCGGCGCTGGGCATCCGCAGGGTTACATCCTCTATCCCGCCGCTCTCCCATCCCTGGAAGGCATGTCCCATCTCATGCACCAGCGTCCGCACGTCATCCGCGTCGCCGACGGAGTTGCAGAGGATGGCGGGATGTCCCTCATCGGCGAAGCTGGTGCAGAAGGCGCCGCCGCGCTTCCCCTTCCGGTTCTCAAGATCGATCCATCCTCCGTCGCGCATCTTCATAAAGTGTTCTCCAAGCAGGGGGGAGAGCGCGTCGAAGATCCGCCCGACGGTATCGAGCTGGGTTTCCACCGGAACGATGCCGGGGGGGAGGGTCAGCGTGGGATCGTACGGGGAATCCCACGGCCGGAGCGTATCCACGTTCAGCGCATCCCGCTGCCGCTGGTAGAGCGCCGTCTGGAGCGGCACGGCGTGGCGACGGACGCTCTCACGGAAGCCGGCGACATCGTCGGGGCCGTAGTCCATCCGCTCCATCCCCAGATAGCCAAGCGGTGTAAACGTATCGTAGCCGACATTGGCAGCCATCCGGTGGCGCAGATTCACCATCTCGTTGAAAATATCGGCGCGCTCGCGGCGCTGTTCCAGATGCCAGGCCCGCACCGCATCGAAGGCGCGCCGGCGGACCGCGCGATCGTCCGAGCTGAGGAATGTTCCGGCGCGCTGGAGCGTCATCTCCTCGCCGTCGATCGTCACGCCGGCGGAGGCGGCGATCTTGCTGTAGCGCTGCGCCAGATCGGAGACCCGCACGCGGAGATCGCGGTTGACCGGCGCCAGCGGTGCCAGCTCGTTTTCGTATACGCGCATCAGATGCCGGTTATGTTCGCCGCCGATAGCCCCCCGATGCCGGCTCCGCAGCAGCGCGCTCGTCATCGTGAAGTCACCATCGCTTGCCACCGGCCCCACCTCCCGCCTGATATAGCTGTCCGCCGACTCCAGCGCGGGATCGTTCATCGTTTTGGCGAAGGCATAGCTTGTACGGCTCCATTCGCCGCTGATATATCCCTTCAGCGCGTTCCAGTCGGCATAGAGCTTCAGCCATTCATCAGACGTCCCGGCGGATTCCGCGCCATCGATCCGGGCAAGCAGCGCATCGTATTCCCCACGCACGAACTCCGCGGTCATCCTCGCGGGACGGTTCTGAAAAAAAAGATAGTTCATCATCGATCTCTTGTTAATTGTTGGGAATCGAGAGGGGGTGGCAGCCGGAAACAAAACGACGAGAACGGGGAACCATGACGAGCTCCCCGTTCTCCGAACATCATCACATGGCGCGCGTCTTCAGAGTACGCGCGGGGCGGATCACGCCTCCATTGCCTCTTCAACGCCAAGCTCGCCGGCGGCATGCGCCATCAGATCGCGCATCACATCGGGATCGAACGGCGAGCGGAGGCCGGCGGCCTTGAAGATATCCAGCACGCTCATTGTCCC
>JBDSJW010000228.1:0-10338 GCA_039917235.1 Kapaibacterium sp. (SeqCode)
CACTACCAACACCTCCACACACACCGCGATGATCTCTACGCCACTGTCACGGCCGGGTCCAGATAGACATCCTGAATCGCGTTGAGGAGGGCCGCGCCTTCCTTCATGGGGCGCTGGAAGGCCTTGCGTCCGCTGATAAGGCCGGTGCCGCCCGCGCGCTTGTTGATCACCGCTGTCTTCACCGCCTCGGCCAGATCTCCCTCGCCGGAGCTTGCGCCGCCGGAGTTGATAAGCCCGGCGCGTCCCATGTAGCAGTTTGCCACCTGATAGCGCGTCAGGTCGATCGGGTGATCGGTGGTCAGCTTCTCATAGACCAGCTTGCTTGTCTTGCCGTAGTTGAGCGCGTTGTAGCCGCCGTTGTTCTCGGGGAGCTTCTGCTTGATGATATCGGCCTGGATGGTGACGCCGAGATGATTGGCCTGGCCGGTAAGATCGGCGGAGACGTGATAATCCTTATCCCCCTTCACATTGAACGCCGGGTTCCGCAGGTAGCACCAGAGGATGGTGGCAAGCCCCAGCTCGTGAGCATACGCGAACGACTCCGCCACCTCGGTAAGCTGCCGTGTTGCCTCATCGGAACCGAAATAGATGGTGGCGCCGACAGCGGCCGCCCCCATATCGCGTGCCTGATCGATTGTGCCGAACATCACCTGATCGAACTTGTTCGGATAGGTGAGCAGCTCGTTGTGGTTGATCTTGACGATAAACGGGATCTTGTGCGCGTACTTCCTTGCCGTCATCCCCAGCACGCCGAATGTGGAAGCCACCGCGTTGCATCCCCCCTCAATCGCCAGGCGGACGATATTCTCGGGATCGAAGTACTCGGGGTTTGGCGCAAACGATGCTCCCGCGGAATGCTCGATCCCCTGATCAACCGGCAGGATGGAGACATATCCGGTCTTCGCCAGGCGGCCGGTGCCGTAGATCCACGCGAGATTATTGAGCACGCGGATATTTCTGTCCGACGGCACGAAGATGCGGTCGATGAAATCCGGGCCGGGAAGATGAATCGATTCCTTCGGGATGGTTGTGCAGGTGTGGTTGAGCAGCGAGTCCGCGTCGTTTCCGAGAAGCTCCTGGATACGTTCAATCATGGTAGGCGTCGTTCGAGGTTTGATGGAAGCACAGTTTGATTCAGCACGTGGCGCAATGTAGCCCCGGAGCGGCGACCGGGCAAAAGGAATCACATTTCAACACCGTTCGGCGGCCCGCCGGCCCCCGTGGGATGGAACTTCGCCATACGGTACGGCGATTGCATGGCACGGGGGGATAATACGCGGAGAACGATATATGAAGCTGAAGAATCTCTGGGAGATGCTCAAGTCAACCGCGGTCGAGTGGGACAAGGACAAATGTCCCCGGCTTGGCGCGGCGTTGTCATATTACACCCTCTTCTCGCTGGCGCCCGTGCTGGTGATCGCCATCGCCATTGCCGGCATGATCTTCGGGGATGATGCGGCACGGGGGCAGATCGTGGAGCAGCTGCGCGGCCTGGTGGGGGGGGAGGGGGCCAAGGCTATCCAGACGATGCTTGAGAATGCCCGGCATCCGTCCGAGAGCATTATCGCCACCATTATCGGTTTCGCAACGCTGCTGATAGGCGCCACCGGCGCGTTTGTGGAGTTGCAGGATTCGCTCAACACCATCTGGGATGTGATGGCGAAGCCGGGACGGGGGATCATGGGGATGTTGAAGGATCGGCTTCTCTCGTTCGGGATCGTCATCGGCGTGGGGTTTCTTCTGCTCGTTTCGCTGGCGCTGAGCGCCGCGCTGACAGCGCTGGGGACATATCTCGGCAACTCGTTCGCCGGCTCGGCGGTGCTCTGGCAGGTAGTCAACCAGGTCATCTCCTTCGGCGTGATCACCCTTATGTTCGCCATGATCTACAAGATCCTTCCCGATGTTGAACTTGACTGGAAGGATGTCTGGATCGGCGCGTGCGTTACGTCAGTGCTCTTCACGATCGGCAAGTATCTGATCGGCCTCTACCTCGGCAACAGCAGCATCGCCTCCACCTATGGCGCTGCCGGCTCCGTGGTTGTGCTGCTGGTCTGGGTCTACTACACGTCGCAGATCCTGCTGTTCGGCGCGGAGTTTACGCAGGTCTATGCCGAGCGGTTCGGCACGCGGATCAAGCCGTCGAAGAATGCGATCGCGGTGCGTGATGCCAGTTGCGATCGGGAGGCCGCGGAGGAGATCGCCGAGAAAGCGGTGGAAGGAGGAGGAAAGTATGATGGGCCCGCCGATGATGAGAAGAGCGTAACCGGCGGCAAGGGAAAGGATGACGGAATGCCGGATAAGACAACGGCGGCCGGCGCGGATATCAATAGTGCCGGTGATGATGCAAAGGGAAATAGCACGGCGATACGTTCCGCGGATAAGGGAGCGGACGGAGCCGCTGAAATCAACGTCCCTGAGTATACGAAGCGCCTCTGATCCGCCTGCCGGATGGGTGTTTCGTTATCAGACAGTTGAATTACTTTCAGACTGTTCAAGGATGATCAGCCGCAAGGCGGCCGAATCTGAGCAAATGAGGCGTCCTTTGGGACGCCGCAGTGAGCGAACGATGAATGTCGGGGGACGTTTCAAACGTCCCCGACGCCGCGGATGACATCCTTCAACAGTCTGTTATGGCACCTGGCTTGCATGATGTGCGGGCATGGGAAGATTATCGATGAACCATGAAGAGCCGGAGTTCAGGATCATCACCGATCCTGTCGAGTCGGCGCGGGCCGCCGGGCTCAGATATATGAGTGATACCGTTCCGGGCATCGGGCGTACAATGGAAGGGGAGAGCGTCCTCTATATTGGAAACGATGGCAAGGTGATTCGCGATCCCGATGAGCTGGCCCGTATCAGGAAGCTTGCCATCCCGCCCGCCTGGACCGATGTATGGATATCGCCGCGCGCCAACGGGCATCTCCAGGCTACCGGCCGTGATGCCAGGGGACGGAAGCAGTATCGCTACCATGAGCGCTGGCGGGAAATCCGTGACGCGACGAAATATCACCGCATGCTTCTCTTCGGCCAGTCACTGCCGATGATCCGTCATCGGGCCGCCGAGGCGATAGGGCTTCCGGGACTTCCGCGCGAGAAGGTGCTGGCAACGATCGTGCAGCTTCTGGAGCGGACGCTGATCCGCGTGGGGAATGAGGAGTACGCCAGGGATAATAAATCGTACGGGCTGACCACGCTTCGCAATCATCATGTGCGCGTCGATGGCTCGCATCTCCGGTTTTCGTTCCGCGGTAAGAGCGGCGTTCGTCACAAGATCGATCTGGCCGATCGCCGGCTGGCGGGGATTGTAAAGCGGTGCCGCGAACTTCCGGGGCACGAGCTTTTTCAGTTTCTGGATGACGCGGGGGAACATCACACAATCGGTTCCGGCGATATCAACGCCTATCTTCGCGAGATCAGCGACGAGGAGTTCACCGCAAAGGATTTCAGGACATGGGCCGGCACCGTCCATGCGGCTGCGATGCTGAGCGCCTGCGACCCGTGCGATTCCGAGGCGGAGAAAAAACGAAATATCCTGCGCGCCGTCGAGTCGGCCTCCGACCGACTGGGGAATACCCCCGCCATCTGCCGCAAATGTTATATTCATCCCGCCGTGCTGGACGCGTATCTCGATGGATCGCTGGCGGAACTGGATATTGAAGATCTTGGATCGTGGAAGGGGGCTATCCCGGGAGATCTTCATCCGGAGGAGCGACGGGTTATGATATTGTTACATGGACGGATCGAGCGGGCGGCTGCCTGAGAGCGCCGGCTGTTGAATTACTTCTGATATCCAGACTGTTCAAGGATGATCAGCCGCAAGGCAGCCGAATCTGAGCGATCGAGGCATTCTTCCGGACGCCGCGGTGAGCTAAACGGTGAAGACCAACGCCGCGGATGACGTCCTTCAACAGTTTGCCCTGAATGTTGGAATGCCTGGAACGCGAGCGCCCCGATCTTGTTGAAAAGATCGGGGCGCTTTGCTGAGCGATATGCTCATTTCCACATGGTCGTTACGCGTTTGAGCTTAGAGGCTCGCCTTGGCGGAAGCCACCATCTGACGGAAGCTGCCGTACTGGCTGGAGCTCAGAAGAGCCGCGATCTGTCCATCCTGCCGTGCGGCCAGCGGGGCAAGCTGAGCGTTGATTGCCACGATGCGATGCATGCGGGGAGCCGCCTCGGCTGCTGCCATATCATCGCTGAAGTCCGGACGCGCCTTGATTGCGCGATACTCTGACCACAACTGTGCCCGCTCCGCGGTAAGGGCTGCTACTTCCTTGTTCATCGAGGTCACCTGCGTCTGCTGCTGGGCCGTCAGGTTGAGCGTGCTCATGTTAGCCGCGAGCACCGTGCTGGCGGGAACCGGCTGTTGATTCTCCTTGCTGATATCAACGCGGCGAACCGAGGAGGCCATCGAAGCCTGTGCGAAGCTGGCGGTCGAACCGGCGATAGCAAGTCCGGCGATCAGGAGGGCGCGGGTTACAAAGATTTTTGTCATGTTAGTCCTAACTCCAATGCTTGTTTGTGAACTGATCCTGTTGTCATCCGCTGGCCTTGTGAGCATCGTGCCGCGCGGCATACTTGAATTTGGGGATATGACAGGGGGAGGCATGGCGAGTTTAAAGCCATCTGAATTTTTTTTATCGTCGCCGGGAAAAGCTCTGAACCGGGACAATACCGGAGATCCTTCACGCTATGAAAACACTCGGTCCCAAAAAGAATTTCCTCGCCATCGAGGAGCAATTCTCCACGCTCGATTCCTCCGCCATTGTCATCCTCTCCGCGCCGTATGAGCATACGGTCAGCTATGGAGGCGGAGCGGCACGCGGCCCTCGGGGGATCATCGACGCATCGGCGTATGTGGAATTTTACGATGATGAGTTCGATCGGGAGCTCTGCTTTGACAGGGGCATCGCCACCGTGCGGCCGATCGATTTCGGCAAGCGCGTGGATAGCGATGCGCTGGTGCTGATCGCGAAGAATGTGGTCGCGCTCCTCGATGCCGGTAAGTTCGTGGTGACGCTCGGCGGCGAACACACAATCTCCACGGCACCTATCCTGGCGCATCTGGAGAAATATCCCGAGATGAGCCTTCTCCACTTCGACGCCCATTCCGATCTGCGCGATAGTTATGAGGGATCGAAGTATTCCCACGCCAGTTTTGCCGCCCGCGTGGCGGAACGGATGCGCCCCGACCGGATTACACAGGTGGGGATCAGGGCGCAGTGCCGCGAGGAGGCGGAGTTCATCAAAAGCAGCGGCGTGAAGACGTTCTACGCCAACGCGATACGGCGCGGCGTGCATGGCGAATACTGGCAGAAGACAGTGGTGGATACGCTCGGCGAGCAGGTCTACGTGACGTTCGATGTTGACTACTTCGATCCTTCAATCATGCCCTCCACCGGCACGCCGGAGCCCGATGGATTTCTCTACTCGGAGACGCTTGATCTGTTCAGAACCATCCTCCGATCGGGAAGAAAGATCATCGGCTTCGATATGGTGGAGCTGGCGCCGGTGAAGGGGGTATCGCATCCCGATCTGCTTGCGGCGCGGCTGGTCTATAAGATGCTGAACTTTGCGTTTGCGGACTCGGTGCCGGCCTATCCGCGTCTTGATACGCTCGATGGAGCCGTGATAAAGGGAGCGCGAAAAAAAGCGGCGGCGCCCGCCGAGGATGCCCCTCAGGGCTGATACCATCCGGCTAGGCCGATTTCAGTTTCCGCAGCCGCGCGACGATCTCCGGCAGAGCCTCACCGCCCGCCATGCGGATTGTCTCGTGCATGTAGTTGCTGAGCGGCGTCTCCTCGGGGTTCACCTCCACGAGGTAGGCGCCGTACTCGCGCGCTATCAACGGAAGTCCCGCTGCGGGATAAACCACCGACGACGTGCCGATTGAAAGAAAGACGGACGCGGCGATGCTTCGCTTCTCGGCCAGCGTCATCGCCTCCTCCGGCAGATTCTCGCCGAACCATACCACTTGCGGGCGGATCATCCCGCCGCACCCGCATCGCTGCACTTCCTCCACGGTCAACAGTGCGTCGTCATCGTAGCGCTTTCCGCAGCTCTGGCAGAAGTTCTTTCTGATGGTGCCGTGCAGTTCTATCACCTCGCTCGATCCGGCGGCAGCGTGCAGCCCATCGATATTCTGCGTGATCACGCTCACCTTCGGCACCAGTTCCTCCAGCTCCGCGATCGCGATATGGCCGGGGTTGGGGCGGGCGTTCAGGATCACATCACGACGTGCCTGATACCATTCCCAGACCATCTGCGGGTTGGCGAGAAACGCCTGCACGTTCGCCAGCTCCTCCGGCCTGAACTTGCTCCAGAGGCCGTCGGTGGCGCGGAACGTTGCCACGCCGCTCTCCGCGGAAACTCCCGCGCCGGTAAACGCCACAACCAGCCTGGCGCTGGCAAGGCGGTCGATAAGGGTGTTTGAGATCATCGTTCCATGTATGGCATGTTCGGTCTTCGTTGCCTTTACTTTCCGTGCGTTGCGCGGTAGTTCCCGACCACATCCTCCAGCATCGCGATTGTGGCGCGGGCGGTATCATCCCATGTAATCGACCTGGCGAACTCCATGGCGCTGGCCGTATAGCGGTCCCGGAGTTCCCGGTCGTGAAGAATCCGGAGCAGCCGGTCCACCAGTGCGTCGATATCGCCATAGGGGTAGAGCTCGCCGGTAACGCCGTGGCGCACCGAATCGCGCAGGCCGGGGCTGTCGGCCGCCACCGCGGGGGTTCCGCAGGCGTTCGCCTCAACGTTGACGATGCCCCATCCCTCCTTCATCGATGGATTGACAACCACCCACAACTCCTGGAGCAGCCGCAGCTTCTCCTCCTCGCTCACAAACCCGGTAAATCGCGTCGCCTCCGCCACTCCCAGCTCCGCGGCCAGCTTCCGAAGTTCCGGCTGATAATCGCCGCGGCCGATGATGATCAGCTCCGCGTCGGGAATAGTCTTCCGAATCGTGGCGAACGCGCGGATAACGTGATCCACACTCTTATATTTCTTCAACCTTCCAAAATATCCGATCGTGGGATGCGCGGATTTGGCGACGCCGGTGGGATGCAGCCGGTCGTGATCGATTGAGTTAAGCGCCAGCGTGAACATCTCCCGCCGAAAGCCACGGGAGACGAACTCATCCAGTGTTGACTGCGAGACGACCAGAAACGGGGTGTTCCGATAGACGCGATCGACAAGCGCTTCCGAGGAGTAGACATAGCCTCCGAAGATCGGCCCCGCCTCCTTGAAGATCGATCGGCCGAAGAAGTGATGGCTCAGCCCCACCAGCGGTCCCCGCACAAAGAGGGGGGTGTAGAAGGGGATCTTGTTGATATCGTCGACAACGACATCATATCCCTCCTTCTTCAGCATTGTGAAATAATAATATGGGACGATGAAGTTGAACGTGTTCCTTCCTCCGCGCCGTATGATCCTGATCCCGTCCACGCGCTCCTCGGGAGCGGCGCCGGGGTAGGCGGAACAGAAGAGGGTGACATCGTGCCCCATGACGGCGATGCGACGGAACGTCTGATGAAGGTGAACCTCCGCGCCGCCGGAGAGAGGGTTGGTCCAGTCCTGCCAGTTGATGACGAGTATCTTCATGAAGAGAGCGTTGGGCTGCGGAAAGCCGTGTAAACGAAGTGCGCGCGATATCCGTTTCCAATCTGTTTCGCGCCAGTGAACGGGCTGGGCTCCGGTCCGGGCTCAATCGCGGTTTCCGGCGCTACGACAGCACCTGCTGAGACCGATGTCGTAATGTAACGAGAGATGATCCGCTTAAACCGAACCCCGCTGAATTGATCTTTGTTGACCGTTCGAAGATGCTGCCGGAAGAAATTCTTCCAAGTCAGAAAGATATGTATTACTCAGGCAAGGGACGACATTGACAAAGGTTCTGATCGTTGAGGATAATCTCTCCATTGTGAAAGTCACGCGCATCCTGCTGGAGCGGGAGGGCTTTCTGGTGGAAGCGTGCGCCGACGAGCGGTGCTTCGAGCTTGCCCGTACATGGGCGCCCTCTATCATCCTGATGGATGTGCGTCTGCCGGGTCTTGACGGAATCGAGGCATGCCTTACGTTGAAGAAGGATGAGTTGACGAAGCATATCCCGGTGATTATGGTTTCGGCCGACGGGGATATCGAGGAACTTGCGGTGGAGGCGTGTGCCGATGGGATACTCTCCAAGCCGTTCAGCAACAAATCCCTGATAGGGATTATCCGTGCCCACGCGGCTGACGGAGCGGTGAACTGACGTTCGGGGAATAGTGTTTTGTTCATGGATGGCACTGCGCGGTATATTACCGGCAAGGAGATAGAATTATGGGAATTATCAGCAGTATCGTGGTTGGTGCCATCATCGGGTGGCTGGCAAGCATTATCGGCCGGACGAACAACCAGATGGGATGCCTCTGGAATATCGTTGTCGGCGTTGTCGGCGCGGCGCTTGGTCACTGGATCGCGCAGCGGTTCTTTGCATCGATGGCTGGGCCGGCGGATGGTTTTTCCATCCGGAACCTTCTTATCAGCATTGGCGGCGCGGTGCTGCTTGTGCTGATTCTGCGGACTCTCGGAATTCTGAAACGCGATTGATCGCCGGATAGATCCGGCAAGCCCTTTTATAAACGAGCCATGCTTCCTCCCCGGTGGAGAGAGCATGGCTCCTTTGCGTTCAGCCGCGCCGGTTACGGCTTTGCAGCGGTTACATCCGCATTTTCGGTTTGTTGATGCCGAGCGTCTTCATCTGCTTGGAAAGGGTGGAGCGGTCGATATCCAGCTCCGCGGCGGCGCGTGTGATATTCCAGTCATTCCGGTCCAGCACCTTCATCAGCTCATCCTTCTTTGTCTGCTTGGCGAGCATCTGCACATCGTTGTAATCCTGCACCACGGTCATCTCCGCCGGGCGGAACGGATCGGCGCGTTCCATCACCCGGGCGATATCCGTATGGTCGATCAGCTCCTCCGGCGACATCACCGCGGCAGCCTCGATTGTCCGGCGCAGTTCGCGGATATTTCCCGGCCACCGCTGCCGCTCAAGGATATCCACCGCGGAGTTGCTCAGGCGCTTTAGGGGGATACCGTTCTTGGTGGCGAACAGGCTGAGGAAGTGGCTCGCCAGCGGCTCAATATCCTCCTTCCGCTCACGAAGCGGGGGGACATAGATCTCGATGCCGCGGAGCCTGTAGAGAAGATCCTCGCGGAATACCCGCGCGCGCACCGCCTCCAGCAGGTTCCGGTTGGTGGCCGATATGATCCGTACGTCGATGTTGTCGGACGTGGTGGAACCGAGCCGCCGGACGGACTGCGAGTCGAGGAACCTGAGGAACTTTGCCTGAAGCTCGATGGGGAATTCACCGATCTCATCGAGGAAGACCGTGCCAGTATCGGCGGACTGTACCAGGCCGGTTTTGGCGTCGGTGGCGCCGGTAAACGCGCCGCGGGTATGGCCGAATAGCTCGCTCTCGAACATCGTTGCGGGGATGTTGGGGACATCGATCACCACAAACGGCTTCAGCTTCCGCGGGCTCATGGCATGGATGGCGCGGGCCAGCACATCCTTGCCGACGCCGGTTTCGCCGGTGACAAGGACGGAGATGGTGGTATTGGCGCACATCGCCGCGTCGGTGAGAAGTCGCTGGATAACCGGGCTGCGTCCCACGATCCCGTAGCGTTCCAGATCGTCGGTGGCGCCGGGGGCTGTCCCGCGGTGCTGTCCCCGTTCCAGCGCCGTCGCGACGGCGGTGAGGAGATCGTTGGGGCTTGATCCCTTGTAGATATAGTTGGTGGCGCCGCTTTTCATGGCACCGACCACCAGATCGATGGAGTTCTCGCCGGTCAGCATGATCACCGGGATCGATGGGTGGAATCTGACGATCCGTTCCAGCACCTCCTGCCCGTCGATATCCGGCATCCTCATATCGAGGAGGACAAGGGCAACGGATGCGGCCTCTTCACCAAGCGTGCGCAGCCCGCGTTCCCCCCCCTCGGCGGTGATAACGGTATAACCGGCCCGTCTCAGCAGCTCGGCAACGGTATCGAGAAAGCTTCTATCATCATCGATCAGCAGGATCTTGGGGATGATGGTTCCTGGCCTGCCAGTTAGCATGGATGATTAGAGATTTAGTAGATTACACAATCTTGATCTATTCGTAGCGTCGAAAACTACGAAGCCTGCGGGAAATCCCCCTGTTTTATGAGAAGAAAACGCCCGCAGAAATTTTTTTTACATTGAAGTTGCCCATGGGGGGCAAAACTCTGTATATTCGCATTGGCTAGGCATTTCCAACGACGCACTATGTAGTTCCTGTTGGAAACCAACGTCGGCCGAGTCGCCGCGACGCT
>JBDSJW010000229.1:0-2783 GCA_039917235.1 Kapaibacterium sp. (SeqCode)
CAGGACGCCGAAATCGACGGTGGTGGCGGGGATGGCGAGCTGCGCGCTGTCGCGCGTGATCACAAAGGGAAGCTCGTAGACCGCTTTGTTATTGGCATCGGTATAGACGCGGATCGATCCGGTGTAGACGCCCGGCGTCGGCGTCTTGACGCGGATAAGAACCTTGCGCGAGGAGAACGCCACGACCGTTTTCGGGAACTCCGCCGGCGTTGGGTTAAGGACCGATCCGTTGATGCCGTTGAAGCGGATTGAGTCGATTTTGAAATCGCCGCTGCCGACGTTCTGCACGGTGATCGATGTATCGCTCTGCGTAGTACAGGAGAAGAAGCGGAGCGTATCGGGCATCACCACGCCGTGCGAGCGGACCGCCTCCGACGACGCCGTGCCGTAGGAATCGTTCCAAGTCATCCCATATCCCAGCATCGTCACCGGCTCCGGCGACTCTATCAGCTGCCGTTGCGCCGGGCCGACCCGGACCATCGCCGAGATGTATTTGCCATCCTTGTGGGGATAATCGAATGTGATCGGCTGGCCGTTGAGGAGCACTTTCCCCACGGCGCTTACCGGCGCGGTCACGATCAGCAGATGCCGCCAGTTCACCGTCAGTCGCTGGATATTGGTCTTCGACGGCCGCTCGCGGAAGTTCGGCGTGGTGATCTCCAGATCGGTCCTGTAGCTGGAGACGGGAGGGAGATAGACCATCATCGGATCGCCATACGGGACGCGGATCGAATCAGCCCGCTCGCCCTCAGTCGTTGGCATCGGGCCGTAGCTCATCCGGTCGATGCCGCTATATTCAAGCTCCATGCCGATCACCGGCTTGGACGCCTCCACCTTGATCGGATCGACGATTGGAAAATCGAACACCATTCCCGCATTGAAGATCGAATCGCCGATCCCGCTCTTCTTCCCGATCCGCACGCCGTTCGTGTCGTACGTAGTCCCATCGGTCACCGTAACAAACCGGAGGAGGGATGTATCGCGACGGGGAAGCATATAGGTCTGGACGCTGTTGGGAGGAGGTTTGCAATGCATCAGGAGCTCGATGGCCGATGTAGTGGTGCGATAGAACGGCATCGTATAGAACGTGGTCCCCGCCGAACTGTTCGGCCCCTGCTGTTCGATGATCGGCTTGGTGCTGAAGTATGGCCCCGTCAGAAACTGGCAGGTGTTGATCGTGGCGGTATCGTGCGGGCCGGTGTAGGGGATACCGGCGGCCTGGGAAAAGGAGACCACGCCGATAGGCTTATCGGCCTTGATCAAGGTTCCGGTCAAATCCCCATCCGCCTTCCCGGGGAGGCTGGAGACCACCTGGATCATCTGGTACTTGTTCAGCGTAACGGTAAAGGGCGTTCCCGCGGGATGCTCCGTCTTCCACGTTACCACCGTCGGCGTGATATTCACCTGCGTGTTATCCTGCGACGCCATCACCACAAACCCGTTCTTCTGCGATGTCTGCGCCATGCTGTTATAGGTCGCCAGCGTATACGCAAGCCCGTAGCTGCTCACCGGAAACACCGTGTACGTCTCCGAGCAGTTCGCGGAATCGAACGTCGCGCGGACGCTCACCGGCTGATCCGCCGTCACAATCAACCCTATCTTGTTGATCACCTCGGCATTCTCAATCTCCGGCCGCTGCATGATCTGCCAGATCGCCAGTTGCTGTTTCCCGATGTAGGCCCGAGTCCCGGCAACGATAAACGTGTTGACGATGGTGGTGCCATCGTTGGCCCATGCCACCTTGACGTTGGCATCGCGCTGCGCCATTACTTCGATCGAGAATGCGCCGATATTCAGGTTCCGCTGTTCCCCCTGCGACACCCCCGGCAGCACCACGATAAACTCCCTGCCGGCCGGAACCTGCGCATGGCCGGTCAACGACGCCAGAAATAGAAACAGCAGAAACAGAAGGGGATGAACAGGGAAACGAACCGATCTCATACGCATGGCCTGATATAAGTGCAGCGTTCCACGCGATGCGGACGCATGCTGGTGAAAATCTCCCAGGGAGATGGAGGCCACCCGTTGTGATGGCCTCGTCCTTTCCCGGCATCCGCGCGGATGCCGATTCAATGCTCTGTGTGATAATGGAGAGCGCATCGATACGCGACGCGCATCCCGCTACTGCGTCAGGAGGAAGGCGATCCGCTGACGGATGCCGCCACGACGTACCTCGCAGATGTATAACCCGGAGTTCAGATCCTTCCCCGTGAACCGTACCTCGTGCGCGCCATCAACCACGCTCCCCCGCCACACTCTCCCCACGCTCGTCCCTCGGCTGTCGTACAGCTCCACCTCCACATCGCTCCCGCTCCCAAGCGTCTCGAACGACACCACCGCCTCGCCTCGCACCGGGTTCGGGTAGACTCCTTTCAGGAACAGACCATCGCGCAGCTCCACCAGACGGTCGCTTCCGGTCCGGCAGATCCCCTCCACCTGCAACCACCCGTTTTCCAGACCAACGGTCCAGAGGCGGTTGGCGGGGCTTTCGACCTGCACCGAGTCCAGGTCCAGCGCCGTCCGGTCGCTATCGCCCAGCAGGACAAGGCAGCGCAGACGCGCAACCTCGCCACTGTCAGGCAACTGACCGCCGCTCAGTTCCACCCACAACCGCCGGTCGTTGCCGCTGATAATATCGCCCGATGTCGATACTGTCATCCCGCTAATCGATGTGCTCACGCCAACCGGCGACAGCAACCGATACGCAAACCGCACCTGCACGCGGATACGACTCGCCGAGCCCGCCGCCAGGTTCTGCCCCCCGGCTACCACCAGCGGCAGAT
>JBDSJW010000230.1:0-3359 GCA_039917235.1 Kapaibacterium sp. (SeqCode)
TGAGCCGGAATCGATCGTTGAGCCGGAATCGATCGTTGAGCCGGAACCTGCCGTTATGTCGGATGTTCCCAATGCCGCATCCATGGTGTCCGCCGATCCGGGCCACGGGCTTCCGCGCCGGGAGGAATCGATCGCGCCATTATCGTTGCAGACGATTGCGGATATGGCCGCCGATGGGGAGGAGGAGTATGCCGCCATCATGGAGGATCTGGCCGAGAACCTGTTCGTCTCGCCATTTCCCCCCGGAACCACTTTCCGTTTCGATGAGCCGGAGGAGCTTCCCGCCCGCCCGCCAGCCTCCAACGGCGCGGTTGCCGGGGATGATGATATCGCCGTGAAGGATTCCCTCCCCGTTTCCGTCGGTGCCGGATTTGAACCGATCGCGGAGCCGGAGCCGGTCGTTGAGGCGGAATCGATTATCGAGCCGGAACCGATCGCGGAGCCGGAACCGATCGCGGAGCCGGAGCCGGTCGTTGAGGCGGAACCGATCGATGAGCCGGAATCGATTATCGAGCCGGAACCGGTCGTTGAGCCGGAGCCGATTGTTGCTGATGCTGAATCGATCCAATCTCCCGGTATTATCGGCGATCCGTTTGATGATGATGATCTTGACGAAATCCCGGGCATCGCCGATACCGAGGCCGATCAGCCATCCGAGCCTGAGGAGGAGGAGCAGATCGATCTGGAGTGGCACGATGAGCCGGTAAGCAATTCCGGAGCCGGTAAGCCCCTTTATATTATCGGGATCTCCGATGCCCTCCCCGAACCGGAGCCGTCCGTTGCTGATCTGGGGCTGCTGGCTGATGATGATGATGCCGACGATGATTTCGTGGCGCCGATTCTGGTCAGGACGCATCCCGGTCGCGATGCGGATGCCGATGCCGATGTCCGGCGGGCAGGGAACGGCTTGCCGCCGGAGCTTACCGATGTCCGTCGCTTTATCGACGCGGCGCTGGAACGGAAGGTGGTGAAGAAAGTCTTCGGCAAGGATCGGGGGGCGTATGAGCGATCACTGGATACGATCAACGCCTCGGCCACGTGGCGCGCTGCGTCGCAGGTGCTGGACGGTCTCTTCATCCAGTATGGAGTCGATCCATACTCCCGCACCGCGATTCGGTTTACCGACAGCGTCTACGGCCGATATCTCACCAAAAGCTGATAACGGGAAGCCCGTCGGGGCCGCGGTGTTCGGGGCGGAGGCTCATCACAGATACAAATTTTTCGGGCCGGTCCGTGAAGGATATCAAGTCGGCGGCGGAGAGCATTTCTCCCCATCGCCGAAGCGAAATCCTCGGGAGCGGCCTTTAACCATTAACGACTGGCGATTCTGTGTTTATAGATACTGCGGAGATTATGGTTCGCGGCGGCAAGGGGGGCAACGGTGTTGTCAGCTTCCGGCGCGAGAAGTTCGTGCCGAAGGGAGGCCCGGACGGCGGTGACGGCGGCAACGGCGGTGATGTGACATTTACGGCGACCTCTCAGATCAGCACACTGATGGATTTCCGGTACAGGCGGGAGTATAGCGCCGAAAACGGCGCCAACGGCGGCGGCTCCCGGAAAACCGGGCATCGCGGACAATCGATCGAGATCAAGGTTCCGGTCGGCACAATTGTCAAGGACGCCGCCACCGATGAACTGATCGCCGATCTGACGACCGACGGCGAGAGCATCGTGGTGGCGCGTCATGGCGATGGCGGGCGCGGCAACGCGCAGTTCAACACCTCCACCAACCAGGCGCCGCGGTACGCCGAGAAGGGGTGGCCCGGCCAGGAGCGGACGGTTGTGCTGGAGCTGAAGCTGCTGGCCGATATCGGCCTTGTGGGCTTTCCCAACGCCGGAAAATCGACGCTGATAGCCCGCATCAGCGCCGCGCGACCGAAGATCGCCGACTATCCATTCACCACGCTGATTCCCAATCTCGGGATCGTCAGGGTGGATGAAGGAGAGTCGTTCGTGGTGGCTGATATCCCCGGGCTGATCGAGGGGGCAAGCGAGGGGAAGGGGCTTGGGCATCAGTTCCTCCGGCATGTGGAGCGCTCCGGCGTTCTCTGCTTTCTTCTGGACGGCATGGGGGAGAACCCGGCGGGGGATTATAAAACGCTGATCGGCGAGCTTCGGAAGTACAACCCGGAGATGCTCGAAAAGCGTCGCCTTGTCTGCATCTCGAAAGCTGACGGCATGACCGAGGAGCAGCGTGCCGAGATGAAGGTGCTGCGCCTTGATGGCATCGCTCCCTATCTGATTTCATCGGTATCGGGGGAGGGGATCGATGAGCTGGTGCGGATCATGAGCAGGGAATTACGGCAGTGGCGATCGGAGTTGTGAGCATCCCGCTTCGTCGCCGCCGGCTGACGCGCCCGCGTCTGATTGCCGCCGTTGCGGTGGGGCTGGCGATCCTTCTGGCCCTGGGCCTTGGCGCTCTCTGTGTTGGTGCGCGGACCCTGTCACCGGTGTCGGTGATCTCCGTGCTTCTGGGATCGGGGGGGAGCGAGACGATTCGCACCATCCTCTTCGATCTCCGGCTTCCGAGGGTGATCCTGTCGATCGGCGTTGGCGGCGCGCTTGCTGCTTCCGGCGTTCTCTTTCAGGCGCTGCTGCGCAATCCGCTGGCGGAGCCGTATATCCTCGGCATCTCGAACGGGTGTGCTGTTGGGGCCATCCTCGGCTTCCTGATCGGCGCGGGAGCGGTGCTTCAGCCGGTGATGGCGTTTGCCGGAGGGGTGGTGGTGGTGATCGCGGTGATCGCCATCGGCCGGGGGACCTACAGCGCCGGGTCGGACTCGATGCTTCTTGGCGGCGTGATGGTTGGGGCGATAGGGGCGGCGCTGATCTTCCTTCTTCTCCATTTCGTCGGGCCGCAGCTTCGTTCGGCGATGCAGTGGATGCTGGGTGATCTCAGCAGCGCGCAGGCATCGGTGGGGTATGCGTCGGCGTGGCTGTTCGCGGCACTCCTTGCCGGGAGCTTCTTCTCCGGCGATCTCCTGAACGTGCTGGCGCTGGGGGATGAGGAGGCGGCCAGCCTTGGGGTGAACGTAACGCGCACCAGGACCATCGCCTATATCGCCGGGTCGCTTGTGGTCGGGGCTGCGGTTTCCTTCTGTGGCGCGATCGGGTTTGTGGGGCTGGTGGTTCCGCATATCCTGCGGCGGATCTTCGGGGTTGACCACCGCGCGTTGCTTCCGCTCTCGGTCATCGGCGGCGGAATCTTTCTGATGATCTGCGATACGCTTGCCCGCTCATTGATGCCGGCGGTGGATTCCACCGCCAGCGAGCTGCCGGTGGGGGCCGTAACGGCGCTGATTGGGGCGCCGGTCTTTATTTATCTCCTCAGAAGAGGTCGTGGGAGATAATGACTGACT
>JBDSJW010000231.1:0-5178 GCA_039917235.1 Kapaibacterium sp. (SeqCode)
ATAGAGACTATCCGGGCCGTCCTCCGCTACGATACATTATCGATCGACTATCGACTACGGGTTGAAATACCACTCCAGGCCAACACGCCCGCTGCCGAATCCGAACTCCGTGCTGCTCGGATCAAAGTTGAGCTTAACCACATTCACCATCGCCTGAACGCCGACGTTATGATTAAAGAAATACTCGAGGCCAAACCCAACCGCAAGCGAGTTGGAGGTTGTGGTCGTGGTGACTGTGCCGGAGGTAAAATCCTGCGACGTGCGACCAAACGTGGCCTGAAGGAACGGATTGACATTTCCCTCGAAAAGGAATCGACCGTAGATCTCGGTGTTGTAGTTCGTGACGGTCGTGCTGTTTGCGCTAGAGCCCTGGACGCCAAGAGCGACGCCGAGCTGAAGCGATGGGCTGATAGCATACTGGCCGGTGATACCACCCCCAGTGAACGAGCCGCCCGTGAATACACCGATGCCGAACTGTTTGTCGGGCGCAATGTTCGGGGTTCCCCTCTGTGCCGATGCCGTAACGGCGCCCAGCAGGAACACACCGAGAATGAGAGTAGGGAGAAGGGATCTGATCATCTTCATGCTGAATACCTTCAATGTTTATGAGCGGTAACGCGCGCCATATGCGCGCAGAAAAAGCCGATGGTGAAGCTCTTATCAGACTGTTCAAGGACGATCAGCCGCAAGGCGGCCGAATCTGAGCGAATGGTGAAGGCCAACGCCGCGGATAACGTCCTTTAACAGTCTCTTATCAGCCTGTTGAATTACTACGGTGCCCAGACTGTTCAAGGACGATCAGATGCAAGGCGGCCGAATCTGAGCGAATGGTGAATACCAACACCGCAGATGACGTTGTTCAACAGTCTGCTATACAAGAATCTCCCGGGGGGATTTGCCCGAACATAGCGCTCTTTTCGGGAATTTCAATTCATTTTTTTAGCAACGACGTGCGACAGAGAGGTGGTGGACAGGAGCCGGAGGGCTGGAATCAGAGGATTGCGCGGACGATTTCACCAAGGGCGACGGAGAAGAGATCCTTGTCATTCTTATAGCTGAGCCGGGTATGAACGACCTCGATGGGGAGCCATTCCACGGCGCTTACTTCAAACGCATGGGTCTGATTTCCCTCCCCCAGGTAGCGCATCAGGTACCAGGTGACGGTCTTTGACACGCGCTGTTTTTCCCGGTTCACGAAGAAGTATCGTGTGGGGGGAAGGTCGGCAATGATCTCGGCACGCACGCCGGACTCCTCCTCAACCTCGCGGATGGCGGCCTGCTGCGGGGTTTCCCCCGGCTCCACCCATCCCTTCGGGAAGCTCCATCCTCTGTGCATGCTATGCTGGATCAACAGCACTTCAAGTTGTCCTTCACCGGTACGCCGTAACACTACTCCCCCCGCCGACCATTCTTTAACATTTTCCATACGGTATTTCTCATGCGGATACATTAACCGGCCATAACCGTTAGTTCACTGCAACGAACGAGCCAGTGATTCAGGCAGGAGCGGCAATGCTCATATCGGGTAGAGGTTCCAGGCCCGTCCGGCGAGCCGAACAGGAGAGATGGCGTCATGGGCCATTATTCCTTTTCAGGCGGAGGATCGGGACGGGTAACGCTTTTGTTATGCTCGCTGATCATCCCACTGATCATGTCCCGAGCGCCGGGATCGCCGGCCCGCTCCAGTTCCAGGCTGAGCGAATCCATGAGCAATGTGTGATACTCCGCCCGCCGGGCCTCGGAGAGTCCCTCGTAGACAATCTTTCGCGTCTGCATCGGCAGGAATCGATAACGATGTTTCAGGGAGGAGATATCGGAGCTTCCGCGATCATACGCGATCACCCTGGCCTCCACCGCCGGCTGAAGAAGCGCTTCCGCCTGATGAACGCTCCCCCCCGGCATCGCCAGAGGCTCCACTCTGAACCGCTCCCCCTCCACGCTTGCGCGTCCCAGCATCTCCAGAGTCACCGCTGGCAGCCCGGCCAGGCGACGTTCGATATCATCGATTACCTCCGATGGGTCGGGCATCTCCGCGTAGTCAGCCGCAAGTGTTCCGTCGCCGCTGAGATAGCCGTAGTCATCAAGAAGGCCGAAATAGAGATCGAGTGCCGTGGGATCGATGCCGGTACGATCAAGAAGCCAATGTTCGAACCCCTGGTTCGCGTTATACATCGGATAGCGTTCACGGATACGCTGGTGAATCGCCTCAAGGTTCTTCTGCTGGTCCTTCATCTCTCCTCCGTCTGATCAGGTTCTCCCATCATCATAAGATCCCGGCGAAGACATATGGCGCGCCATCCTCCACTCCTCAGTGCAATCCGATCTCCTTCCGCACCGAACCGGAAATCGGTCGGTCGCGATGGAGCGACCGGATCTTCAGCAGCTCGCGAAACATCTTCAGCGAGTCGGATATTGGGTTCAGCGTGGAGCGCGCGTCATTGTACCATTCAACCGGTATCTCCTTGATGGAGTACCCCAGACTTCGTGCCAGAAAGAGCGCTTCCACGTCAAAACTGAAGCCATCGATCAATGTGCGACTGAAAATCTGCGTCGCGGCCTCCCCACGGAAGCCCTTGAAGCCGCATTGCGTATCCTTGATCCCGGAGACCGCCACAAGCTGCACCATCCTGTTGAAGATCTTCCCCATCGTCTCCCGATACCACGGCTGATGCTCCCTGATAAAGCTCTCGTCGATAGCGCGGCTTCCTATCACCACATCGTACGACTCCAGGAACTCCAGCATCCGTTCGGTTTCGGTGATCGGGGTGGAGAAATCGGCATCGGAGAAGATGCGGAACTCCCCTTTCCCCTCCAGCATTCCGCGCCGGACTGCCGCTCCCTTTCCCATATTCCGCGGCTGCTGGAGAAGGCGAATCCGTTCGCCCGCATAGCGCCTGACGATATCCGGCGTATTATCGCGCGATCCATCATCCACCACGATCACCTCGTAGACATAGGGCTGCCGCGAGAAGTAATCGATCATCTTGATGATCGAAGCCTCGATACGCTCGGATTCGTTATAAGCCGGAACGATGAAGGAGAGGTTCATACAGGTAAATATACAGAACGTGCCGGTGGAAGCTGCCCGAAGGCATGTGCCACCACCGGCACGTATCCGCGTTAGTCAGGTAATGAGCCGGAAAACCGGCTCACATCAGCGTCAGTTGCCGTGCGCCGAAGAGCCGACGGTGGAATCGCTCACCGAGGTATTGTCGATCGGATTCTTCATCAGCTCGGAGAGCCGCTGCTTGAAGACCTCGGCATTCCGCTGCATCGCCACATTGCTGGAATCCTTGCCGTAGCCGGCGATGGTCTTCTTAAGCTGGTTGATGGCTCCAACGGTATCCTTCTTATCAAGGAACTGCTGGAGATCGATCAGCTCGATCTGGCCGCGAACGTTCGGGTTGCTCTGATCCTGCGACTGGTACTCCTTCTTCGCGCGATCATAATCCCCCATCAGCTCGTACATCGACGCGCGCGCCGCAAGCACCTCGGCGGGATCGCCGCTGTAGCGGGATGTTCCGCCGCTCTCATTGATCTCCTTCTGCTCATCCAGCGACTTCAGGGTCAGCTTGGCGTACCTGGCTGCCTTCTCCGGCGCGCCCGCCTGCTTGTAGATCCGGGCGATCTCCTGGGAGATCTGGAACGGCATGTTGAACATATCGGGATCGATCTCCTGCTCCAGCTTGTCGAGCGCCGCGATCGCCCCCTTCGGATTCTTCCCCTCGGTCAGCTCGTACTGCGCCAGACGGTCGTACAGCAGACGGTAGGTCACCACCAGACGACGGTGATCATCCATGAAGAACGCGCTCTTATCGTTCAGATAGCGGAACTTGAAGCCGTAGTTCGGATCGGTCTTGAAATCGTTGCCGGGGAGAACGCCCAGCAGGCACTTCCGCATCACATCCAGGTTGATGGAGTTCTGCGGCTGCTGCACCGGCATAATCCGGTAGGCCATTCCCTCGGTCCTGAAATAGCTCTCCAGGCCCGACCAGACATCGCTCTGGGTGGAGGAGGAGAAGTAGACCGGGCGCTTCCAGTGGTTGGTCTCCATGATATCGCGCACCAGCTTGTGCTGAACGCCCATGAACGTCCCAGCAGCCTGTCCCGGATAATCGCCGCCGCGCATCTTCCAGTTCATCGTTCCGGCCTGCGTATTCTTGCCGCCGGTTGCCCACGACATAACATCGGCGGGGACATCGATGACAACGGTCCGCGGCTCGTGGGCAAGCTCGGGACGGAGGCCTCCCTCTTCATCCTCTCCCTTCTTCAGCATCTCGTTGGAGAAGCTGATGGGGACCTGCTTGGCATTCCAGGGGCGCTCGTTCTTCAACTGCCAGATATACCACGGGGTCTGTCCCAGCGAGAGGTTGACCACGCGGATATCCTGCCGCACGCCCGCAACGTCCTGCATGTACCAGAGAGGGAAGGTGTCGTTATCGCCGTTGCAGAAGAGAATAGCATCCTTTTCGCAACTCTGAAGGATGTTGTAGGCATAATCCCACGGCACCCAGTTCTTTGATCGATCGTGCGACTTCCAGCCGCCGACCGCCATGTTGAGCGGCGCCATGACAAAGCCGACCGCCATGATCGCGGCCATCAGGCCGACGCGGCCAACGCCCTGCTCGTGCAGCTCCCCATCTTCCTCTTCGGACTCCACCAGCTTCGGTTTCCCAAGCTGTTCGGCGATACCGGTAACGCCGATACCGATCCACATGGCAAAGATCATGAAGGAGCCCACATAGAAGTAATCGCGCTCGCGCGGCTGCGGCTGCTGCTGATTCTGTTGCAATGTGGCAACGATGCCCAGCAGAAGGAAGAGCGTCATATGGGCAAGCGCCATCTTCCAGTCTCTCTTGAAATGATAGAACATGCCTATCAGCCCAAGGAGAAACGGCAGCGCAAAGAAGCGGATCGGGAAGACATCGGGATAGCCCGTCGGCGTGATAAACTGCGCCTTCTCCTGCGCGTTAACGCTGAACCCGGCCACCTCCGCATCCTGTATGTCGCTGACCCGACCGTAGAAATTCCAGAGGAGGTAGCGGAAATACATGTGATAGCACTGGTACTTCAGCATAAAGTTCACCTCGCCACCCGTATTGATCTGATCGTACTGGTAGGTGCCGTCATCGTTCCGCCCCACCGGCTCAAACCACTCGCCGTACTTGTCCTGATACT
>JBDSJW010000232.1:0-3206 GCA_039917235.1 Kapaibacterium sp. (SeqCode)
GGCGCCGTGGAGTCCCCCGGCGACCGCCACCGCGAGCAGCAGCGGAATGCCCACGCCGGCACGCCCCGTCATCAGCAGCACCGCAAGCCACGCCAGCAAGACGGCCAGCACCAGAACCAGCATCCCGACATCCGGATCCAGCCACTCCGCAACGGCGATACCAGCGGCAAACGGCGCCGCCAGCTTCAACGCGGGATAGTACTTCCAGCTCCGTTCGAGCATGATCGGGAAGATTTGGATGATTGGATGATGGTGTCTCAACCCCTGTCGGGGGACGTTTCAAACGTCCCCAATCCCACTCAGAAGCGGAACCGGAGAATATCGCGACTGATAATGCAAGATGCAACCGACTACGAGATCATTTGGCGATTAGACAATCTCTCCCGATGTTTACCGTCTACGGCCAACCGTATCATGGAATATCACACAGGCATTGAACAAGCATGATGGAAGTTGCACAGCAGGACGCGGTTATCTCGCGGGTGATGCAGATCATCGACAATGATGTTCGCCCGTATATCGAGATGGATGGCGGCACGATCGAGTTCGTCCGTTACGAGGAGAATATCGTCTATGTGCGGCTGGCCGGGGCGTGCGGCACCTGCCCATCCTCCACCATCACATTGAAGGGGGGCGTGGAGCGGGCAATCAGGCGTCGCATACCGGAGGTGCGCGCCGTGGAGATGGATGGGCTTCAGGCGTTCGGCGGCAACCGCGACCAGCTTGTGGAGCCGACCAGAATCCAGCTCTGAGGCCGGCGTTTGCCGCCCGGTCCATCGCATACAAAAGCCCCTCTCCGGGGCTTTTTCGTTATCGGGCGTTTGCGGATTGTGAACTGTCCGGGACCACCGGCAGATCATTATCACTCATTATACTTCCTCAACTGCGGGTAGAGCCATGCCGTAAGCCCCACGAAGATGATCGTTGCCACGCCGCCGGTCGCCACGGAGACGATCGCGCCGGTGGCGCCGCCGATCCATCCCGCCAGAAGGCCCGCCTCCAGATTGCCGAGCTGCGGCCCCCCCATGAAGAAGATCATATTCACCGCCGTCATCCTCCCCCTGATATAATCGGGCGTTTCCCGCTGCCGGATGGTGACCCGAAGAACCGTGCTGATGGAGTCGCCGATGCCGACCAGGCCAAGCAGCAGCAGCGACAGATAGAAGTTGTGGGAAAATGCGTAGATGGCGGTGGCGGCTCCGTACGCGGCCACCGAGCCAAGCAGAAGCCGTCCCTTCCGCCGTATCTCACCAAACAGCGACATCCCGAACCCGGCCGCCAGCGACCCGACCGATTCGGCCGCGTAGAGGATTCCGAGACCTCTTGCCCCCACATGGAGAATATCCTGCGCGAAGATCGGCAGCAGCGCGGTGGCGGAGGAGAAGAACGTGGCGAAGAAATCGAGGAGCATCGTGGAGAGGATCATCGGGCTGTGGCGGACGAACCGGAGCCCTTCCACCAGCGACGCGAAATCGACCTTTGTGGTGGACGTCTCCCGGTGTTCCTGCGCGCGCATCAGCACCAGCGCGCCAATCACGGCGAGAAACGTGGCGGCGTTGATCCAGTAAACAGCATTCACGCCGTAGGCGGCGATCACCAGTCCGCTCAGCGCGGGACCGATGATCATCGACGCCTGGAACATCATTGTGTTGAGGGAGATGGCGTTGGTAAGATCCTCCGGCGGGACCAGATTCGGGATCAGCGACTGGCGCGCGGGGCCATCGAACGCCCCGGCGGCGGCCGTCACCGCCGTCAGCATCAGCACAACCCATGTGGAGGTATTCCCCAACCCGGCGGAGAGCGCCAGGCCGATGGCGGAGAGCATCATCACCGACTGCGTGAAGAAGAGGATCTTCCTGCGGTTATAGACATCGGCCACCACGCCGCCGAAAAGGGAGAAGATCACAATCGGGATCACCCTGAACAGCCCGATCAGGCCGAGCATTTTCGCGGAGTGGGTGACCTGATAGACCTGCCAGTTGATCGCCACGTTCTGCATCTGGGAACCGGCAACCGACACGATCTGCCCAAGCCAGAGATAGCGGAAATCGCTGTGGCGAAGCGCCGGAAAGCGCCGCGCCAGTAGGCCGGGAGGCCTGTTGTCGGGGTCTGAAGTCATGCGTTCAACATCACCATTTGAGCACAATGGTACGAACTGGCCGCGCACGGAACTGCAAAGAGTTATTTCCGGGCGGATATATCGCCCGTCGGAACCGGCATCGGGAGCAGGATTGATGTATGTGCCGGGAGGCAATTGTTGCTATTTTATGGCTCAGGATGCGACGGCCGCACGGTGGACCGAGCAACGGCTCCGCCGATAACTCTTTGCTCTACAACTACGACCACCCCCGGTTCGTCCCCGAAGTGGCTTTCCGGGAGATTACCCCCCCCTCGCTAAACCGGCGGCGGCGTAACGAGTCAATCGGAACCGGTCGTCATCCTAGAATTACTTCTGATGGACAGACTGTTCAACAACGATCAGCCGCACGGCGGCCGAGTCTGAGCGAATGATGAAGGCCAACGCCGCGGATGACGTTGTTCAACAGTCTGCTAACGGCATCAACCAATAATCATTCAGATCATATGCGTCTGGCATTCGGACTACTCGCTCTTCTCCTGACAATACCCTCCGCATCGCGGGCTCAGGAGCTCGTCACCCGCACGCAGGACAGCACCCTTACACAGAAATGGACCAGCGAATTCGGCTACAGCTTTATGCTGCCGGCGAAGGCGAAGCTCAACGCGATAGGCTCCACCATCAACGTCGCCGGGAAAACGCAGCTTACCAATTTCATCCTGCCGGGGGGCGCCGGAGCCATCCGCATTCAGAATTTCGCCGAGGGGCAGATGGTCCCGAAGGGATATAAGCTGATGGACAGCATCCATATCTTCGACGTGGATTCCGCCGGGACCAACGGGATGATCCATCGCCGCACCTACATCCTCCGCGATATCGCGGTGCTGATCGATATCCTCCTGACCGATAAGGGGGCAAAGGAATACGGCGATCATCTCCACGGAATTTTCGATAGCTTCATGCCCCCCGAGGGCTCGGAGAAGGCGCTCCAGCAGTGGCGCTACGGTCGCAACAATGTGCAGAAGTATTGATATTGTCGGGGGACGTTTCAAACGTCCCCTACTCCCGTTGAAACGTCCCCGACAGATAATCATCAGCGCGATATCATGTTCATCGATCCCATCATTCA
>JBDSJW010000233.1:0-4747 GCA_039917235.1 Kapaibacterium sp. (SeqCode)
CCAGTCGTACATCTTGAAGGTGAAGATGTAGGGCGTGGCGCTGATCTCCAGCACCAGATTGCCGATGCCGGAGCAGTGGACCGTCCCGTTCGGAATCAGAAAAAGATCGCCGCGATGCGCCGGCTCGCTGTTGATATATCGCTCGATATCGACCGGCGTTCCCTCGCGCCCGCTCCGCTCCAGCTCCCGGCGGAAGGCGGCGGGATCGATATCATCCCTGAAGCCGAGATAGACACGGGCATCCGGCGCGCAGTCGAGAATGTAGTAGGTCTCATCCTGCGTAAATCTCTCGCCGAAATGCTCGTGGATATATTCCGGTCGCGGATGGCACTGCACCGAGAGGTTGCCGCCGGAGAATGTGTCAAGAAAATCGAAGCGGATGGGAAACTCGGTTCCGAACCGGCGGGCGCACTCTCCCAGAACATCATGGTTGTGCGAGAACATCAGGAGATCGAACGAAACCTCCAGCAGACGGCCATCGCTCTGAAACGCAAGCCCGTTTTCCGGGACGATCAGCTCGAACGACCAGGCGTAGTTGGGGACATCGGTGGGGAGGCCGGGGATATGCTCCCTGATCCAATGACCGCCCCACGGTCCCGGCTCGAACCAGGGGCGGACGCGGAAATAATTCCGGCTCATCGCCTCAAGCGCATTGCGGAGATCATCACCGCTCATCCATGACGGCTCCTCCGCTCGCTGTTCATCGAGGATGGTATCGATCCGCCCCAGCAGCCGTCCCTTGTGTGCGTTCAGCGCCGGCCAGTCCACGAAATAGAATCGCTTGTACATCTCCTTCGGCGGCGCCGGAAGCCGCGCCCCGAGGTTCCTGACGGAGCCGCCGCGCGAGCGGAACTGAATCTCATTCTTTGGGATATCGATGTAGAGGAGATGCCCATCCCAGCCGGCGAGCGCGGCGCCCGTGCCGTGGATGATATTCAGTTGCGATGCCGGATCGGGACGGAGAGCGGCCAGGCGATCGGGGTCGAAGAGGTCCGCCAGATTGCCGGTGAACCGGGTGCCCCAGAGAGGATCATCGCCGCCGAGGAACGGGGCGATGATCGCGTCGATCTCCTCCTCCGGTCGCAGTGCCGATTCCACGCCGGTCCATGCCGCCTCCACGCCGATATCGCGCAGCGCCGCATCCAGCCGTTCGCGGAAATACTCCGATGCAACGCCGACGTATCCATCAACCGTCAGGCATCCCGTGTCGGCAACGTGTCGCGCAAGCGATGCGAAGCCGATGCCGATACGTCCTTCGCCGATCGGGAAGGCGGGATAGATATCGTAGACGCCGGGATGCGTTGCGGCATGGGTGGCGGGGGCCGGAAGCTGGGTTGTCTTCCGAATCGGGATCGTGGGCACGTTACTCTCCCTGTTCGGGGCGGTTGTAGTCATCGGCATAGCGGGTGATATCCTCCTGCTGCCAGTTACCGAACGCGATCTCCAGCACGCGGACGCGTTCGCCGCCGCTGCTCAGGCGGTGTCTGCTCCCCGCCGGAATCCATAGTTCTTCCCCCGCCTTCGGGTGGTGAACCTGATCGTCGATCTCCACCACGGCGCCGTCATCAATCGCGATCCAGAGTTCGGCGCGGCCGGTGTGCGATTGCAGGCTCAGACGCTCTCCCGGCTCCACCGTCATCATCGTGATGGTGCTCTCCCCGTTGTTCACGTATTGCGCGAAGCTCCCCCAGGGTCGCGTCACATGGTTCACATCCGGCTTCCCCTCGGGGACTGGTTTGGTTCTGTAGTTGGTCATGCGTATTGGTCGCGTAGAGTTGATTTCGGCCGACGGAATGCCCGGCGGAACGGATGAGGTGATAATATCGTGATCGCCCACGAATCACGAAAACAAACCGGCGGATGACAGCGGCTCGCGCGACTTTCGTAGGTTGCCGCGAACAGGAACATCCCCTTGCCGGCAATGGATCAGAGCATAGAAGAGCTTCAGGAGCGGCTTGCCGCCCGCGACGATATCTACGAACGGATTCCCATCCTCAACGAGCTGGGATTGCGGCTGCATTACACCGATCCGCGCCGTGCCATGGAGCTGGCGCGGGAGGCGCTTGCCGGGGCCGAGCGTTACGAGGAGCCGCGATGGCTTGGGGAGAGCCACAGGGTTCTGGGGATCTGCAACGAGGTGATCTCCGAATTCACCATCGCGCTGGAACATCTTTCACTGGCTCTGGCGATTTTTCGGAAGCTGAAGGAGACGTCCGCCGCGGCCGCCACGCTGAACAATATCGGCGCCACGCATTATCGGATGGGGGATGTCGGCGGGGCGTTGAAGGGGTATACGCAGAGTCTTGCGTTATGCGAGGAGCTGGGGGATGGCGCTGGGATCGGCAGGGCGCTGAGCAATCTGGGGACGATCTACGTGGATGCCGGCGAGCTTGTGAAGGCGCAGGATGCCTATCTGCGCGCGCTGGAGATTTACCGGGGTCTTGGAGAGGAGAGGATAGCGGCGATGATCGTCGGCAATCTGGGGACGGTGTTTCTTCAACTGCGCGATTTCGACAGATCGATGGAGTTCTTCGGCACATCGCTCGACCTTGCCCTCGCCGCCGGCGACGCGGTGGGGGAGGCAAACGCGCTGGCGAACATGGGAGTGCTGCTGACAACGATGGGGAGGACCGATGAGGCGCTGGAGCATGTCGTTCGGGCACTGGAGATTCATGAACGATTTGGCGATCGCTCGCGCGTGGTGATTGCGCTCGATTCCATCGGCCGGACGCATCTGATTCGTGGCGATCTGGACGCCGCGTTCCTCTACTTCAACCGCTCGCTGGCGATGGCGACCGAGGTAAACGATCCCCGGAGCCAGGCGTGGGCGCTGGCGCGGATCGGGGATATCCAGAACACAAGAGGGCTCCATTCCGAGGCGCTGATTCTGCTGGAACGGGCGCTGCCGCTTGCGCGCGATACCGGCGAGCGGACGCTGGAGCTGGGGATCCACGCATCACTTACGATGGTTTATGAGGGACTTGGCGATCTGGCCGCGGCGCTTGCCAGCTACCGGATCTACAACAAAATCAGGGAGGAGGTGCGCGGCGAGGAACGGCAGCGGGAGGCGGCGGAGATGCGGATCAGGTTCGACGTGGAGCGGGCGGAGAAGGAGCGGGAGATCTATCGGCTCCAGAACGAGCAGCTTCAGCTTCGGATGGAGCAGAAGGAGAAGGAACTGACCACGCTTGCGTTGCAGCTTGTGCAGAAGAACAAGTTCCTGGACACGCTGAAGAAGCGCCTGGCCGTGCTCGAAGCGGGAAAATCGGGGGGAGATGTGGTGGAGCGGATACGGCACGAGATCGACGCAAATATCGGGGCGGTGGGGGAGTGGGAGACCTTCGAGCGGCAGTTCGAGCAGGTCCATCCCGATTTCGTCAGATCGCTCTCCGAACGCTATTCTCTGCTGACGCCGACCGAGCTGAAGCTCTGCTCGCTGATGAAGATCAGCCTTTCCACCAAGGAGATGGCAAATCTTCTCTGCCTTTCGGTCAGGAATATCGAGAACCACCGCTACCGCATCAGGAAGAAGCTCAGCCTGGGGCCGGACGCCAATCTGGGCACATTCCTGGCATCGCTTCCGTAGGGGATGTTTCAAATATCCCCCGCCGTTAGGCAGAACATTTCCGTAGGGGACGTTTCACCCCCCCGCCATGCAGGTAAAACATTTCCGTAGGGGGACGTTTCAAACCCGCCATCAGGTAGAATATTTCCGTAGGGGACGTTTCACCCCCCCGCCATTAGGTAGATCGCTTCCGTAGGGGGACGTTTCAAACGTCCCCTGCCCAACAGTCTGTTAGAGTAGTAATAGAGTAGCGCCGGCGGACCCCCCGGCCGGTACGTTGCATCCTCTTCGGAATCGCGGTGCCGCATGGGACGCGGGGCGCGATCCGGAGGGATGCCGGATGGAAGATTGGGGATGGGGGGCCGAGGAACCTCGTATTCTTACGGCCCTCCTCCTCCTTCCGACGGCCGATCGGCATGAGGTTTGGACCACCTTTCTTGTATATTCGTGGCGTGGGAAATCGAGGAGCCGGTTTGCGCTGATCAGCACATCTCAGTCAGGTAATATCATATCATGCGTTCCATTCAGATAGCATTTATCATTCTTCTGGCGCTAGTCGCCGGCGTGGCGCGTTCGTATGCGCAGTCGCAAGACACCAGCGTTATCATCATCACGATGGACGGCAAGTCGTATCCGGCTACCGCCGTGGCGTACGCGATCAACGGCAAGCTCTTTATCAACGGCATCTGGGTGGCCGACTCAACCAAAAAGCTTGGCCCGTCCG
This sequence comes from Kapaibacterium sp. (SeqCode), assembly GCA_039917235.1. Lineage (GTDB taxonomy): Bacteria > Bacteroidota > Ignavibacteria > OLB7 > OLB7 > JAFDZV01. The sequence continues at coordinate 4,290 of JBDSJW010000233.1, forward strand.
CTATTGCCTCCGCCTACAGCCTCAGGGTTGATGATCGCGTGGGGCAGTTCGCGGTTTCATCGGACGACAAGCTCGGTCCGCTCTTCTCCGCCGTCTATTCAGCCCCCGCCGGACGGAAGGTCTACACGATCTATCGCGCCGATGAGCGGGGAGGAACCGGCACCGTGACCATCACGGCGATCACCGATCGGAGCATCAAGGGGACCTTCAGCTTTACCGCGACGAATACCGATCTGGTCTCCGATCAGAAAACAATCGCCGGAAATTTCGATGTCGCCTTCCGTCGCCTCGATGTCGGAAATCCTTGATTCATGCGGTCTGCGGGGCGATCATCCCTGTGATCGCCCCCGAATCATCTCCATAAACCGCTCCCGCTCGATAGCTCCAGCGCCTGTCTCCGTGGCGGCAACCACCATCCGAAAATTTCTCTCCGCGATAGCTCCGTAATCGTGCCCCGC
>JBDSJW010000234.1:0-5189 GCA_039917235.1 Kapaibacterium sp. (SeqCode)
CATCAGAAGCCCGGTTGATTCAGCGGGAAGATTTCGCGGGGAATGAGCGGGCAAGCTGTCAGGCGGAGGTGCTGGGAGATGTTACGGTGACGACGCGGTACTGGTGAGTGGGCGCACGCGCCTCGCAGCGGCGGGGTCGGTCAATCGGATCAAGTCATCGATCAACAGTCTGCTATCCATTCCGCCGCCTTCCAATCGCCTCCGCCAGCGCTTTCTCAAACGCCACATACTGCCGCTCGGAATCATACGCCTCAACAATAAACCGCCGCGCCCGTTCCGCCAGCGCGGCGCGGAGTTCCGGGGCGCGATAAAGTTTGACGATAGCTTCCGCGATCGCCTCGGCATTTGCCGGCTCCATGAGAAGCCCCGTCTCCCCATCGGTCACAATCTCCGGCACGCCGCCGGCGTTGGTGGCGATAACCGGAACGCCCATCGCCATCGCCTCCTGAAGCACCATGCCGAAGGTCTCCGAATGGGAGGCCAGAACGAACAGATCGAGCGCGCCATAGGCGAAACGCGGGTCGTCAGCAAACGGCAGGAGCTGAACCCGATCGGCGAAGGGGAGCGCGTCGCGGATGGCCCGCAGTTCGGCGACGTATTCGCCTGAGTCTCCCGGCCGCTCGCCGATAAGGAGCGCGGAGATCGTGTTCGACAGTTCCGGCTCGCGCTCCGCCGCGATGCCAAGCGCCCGCAGAAATTCCCGCTGCCCCTTGCCTGGATTGAACCCGCCGACAATTCCCACGGTGAAATCGGTATCCGTTATCGAGAACCGTGACCGCGCTTCCCGGCGGTCGATGGCGTCGGGAGAGAAGCGGGTTGTATCGATGCCGTACGGTATCACGCTGATGGTCTCGGGGGCGATGGCGGTGTTGGCCGCCAGCTCATCGCGGCCGCGGCGGGTGATGGCAACGCAGCCGTCCAGGCGACGGAAGACCTTGTTGTGGAACCAGTCGTGCTTATCCAGGCCGGACTGCATCTGCTGGTAGAGGACCACGGCCACGTCACGGCCGGCGGCAATCATCGCGGTGGAGAGATCGCGCGTGCGCGCCACGAGGATCAGCTCGATCTCCTCCCGCTGGAGGACGATATTCAGCTTGCGCGCGGCCGGGAGATCGAGATAGGGGAGCGTGGGGGTGATTCTATCCACCGGCAGCCCGAGCGTCTCCGCCCTGGCAACCAGGTCGGGGGCGTCCGGCAGCACCGATATCACGTGATGCCCCCGCTCGCGCAGTTCGGCGCCACGCCGCAGCGTCGCCAGCTCAAGACCTCCAACAGTTCTGGAAAAGCATACCGTCGCAACGCGCATCGAGGTATCGATAAATGGTCAGACAGTGACGGGGAATCCGTTCCCGTTTCGGTCGCAAAGTACGGTTTGTCGGGGCAATTCATGAATTGCCCCGACTCGGGAGCGGGCGTCCGTAGTAGAAAAATACATCGCGCGCCCGGCCTTCATCGTATTTTATTCCGCTGACAGGGGAGGTTCGGTGGGGTATCTCCCGGCTCCGTTGTTCGATCGGCAACCCGCGCGCGGCGTATCGCGCGTTTCATGAAGATATCGACGGCAATGCTCTATCGTATCCTCTTCGGAATCATCGTGACAATCCTTCTTGTGGCGCTTTGCTCGTGCGCCACCGGATCGAACGACGGCGGGCGCGCATCCGATACGCTCCGGCCCGCCCTGGCTCAGGGGGCCGTTACACACCCGCTACGGCTTGTACTGGGGGGCTCCGAGGCACGCGACAGCGCCGCCATCATCACCCCGTTCTTCGTCGATCAGGCGATCCGCCAGACGATCGATTCCATCCCGTCGGCAGCATACGTCACCATCAATTTCCGCGACTCGCTGGCCGATGCCGCAGTTGCGGAGGGGAAGAAGGGGATCCCGATCGGGGAGCTTGCGAAGCGCCTGAACGTGGATGGCGTCATCTTTACGCGCGCCGCCCGTTTCAGCAATGTGCTGGCCGTTGAGCTGAGGATTATCGATCCCGCCAGCGGCAGGGCCATCTTCCGCGATATCTCCTTCAGCATGATCCGCTATCGCGATACCACCGGGACGATGTTCCTGGGGCCGGCGCTCTACGATGCCGTCAGAAAATCGCTCTATAAATATTTCGGCGTGGCGCACAGCGAGGAGATGCCGGTTGCCACGGAGCCGCTGGTGGTGGCCGGGCTGGTGATCGCGAAGGACCCGAAGCTGGGGCGGATAGCCATGGAGCGTCAGGATATGGCGTCCGAGGGGGTGAAGGCGCTGGGGGAATATGCGCGGATCAACGTGCCGGAGCTTGTGGCGCTGGATTACGAATCGCGCCGCGAAATCTTCCGAACCGTCAACGTGGTTGCCGTGGAGGATTACGCGCCGATGGCCGGGCTGGAGCGCCGGGCGCTCTTCAATATCGGTATCGATCGGTTTCTGACCGGCACGGTTACGCCGCTGCCGGGGGATCAGGTCGGGCTGCGGCTGGAGCTGCGGAGCATCACATCGGCAAATACCGATTCGCTGGTGGACCATGCCGATACGGTCCTTGCCACCTTAGCTTTTCAGACATCGACGGCGCGGAGGGATTTCGTGGTGATCTGGATCGATATGGCTGAAAAGCTCTACCCGCGCGAGGCGGACCGGCTCCGCAATGAGTACGCCGCGGAGCTTGAGCGGCGCGCCAAATCAGGAAAAAAGTAACGCAGCGGCTCAACAAGGGTGAGATATACCTCATGGAAAATAGATCAACAGGCTACGACGCGCTCCCTCTGACGAGGGTTCCGATAACCGGCGAGACGATCGACGTAATGGTCTGCAAGGGCTTCAGCGGCGAGATCGTGCGGGCCACGATCATGGTGGATGATATCGTGGAGCGGGCGCTGCCGCTGATTGCCGATCAGATCCATTACTATTCGCCGGACTATGAGAAGATCGGGCTTTATAACATGACCCGGGATTTCGAGTACCGGATGACCGATCGCTTCGGCGAAAAGGGGACCATGCAGGGGGATCTCCTCTTCATGGCCGACGGGCAGGCCTGCCACAAGTAAGCGCGGGGAGAATCAACGGAACGATCATGCGATATCAGCGACACATCTTCATCTGCGAGAACATGCGCGACCCCGAAGATCCGCGCGGCTGCTGCGGCCAGAAGGGGGGAGCGGAGGTGCGGGCGCGATTCAAGTCGGCGCTGAAGGAGCGTGGCCTGAAAGGGACCATCCGCGCCAATGCCGCCGGATGCCTGGATGCCTGCCAGTACGGCGTTGCCGCGGTTGTTTATCCCGACTGCGTATGGTACGGCGGCCTGACGGTGGATGATGTTGATGAGATCATCGAGTCGCACGTTATCGGCGACGTCCCGGTTGAACGGTTGTTGATACAGGATCGTCGCTACACGCCCGATCCGGTAACGCCGGAATCGGACCCGGCATAACAGCCGGCGCATGGAACTATTTCGGGTATTTTTTATTCATTTTCGGTAGACTCACGTTTTGCAGAGTATCAACCCCAATCTCCGTTACATCGATCTTCCCGCCGGCCCGGATGCCCCGGAGAAGTTGAACGCGATCATCGAGATCCCACGCGGCTCCAGAAGCAAGTACGAATACTGCATCGAGTACAACTGCTTCAAGCTGGACCGCGTCCTTGCATCTCCGATGCACTATCCCACGGCCTACGGCTTTGTCCCCAACACCCTCTATATCGATGGCGACCCCCTCGATATCCTCGTGCTGATCGATGAGCCCACCTTTACCGGCTGCCTTATCGACGTGCGCCCGATCGGCGTGATGAAGATGGTGGATGGCGGCATGCTTGATGACAAGGTGATTGCCGTGGCGATCAACGATATGCGCTATCATCACTATTTCTCGCTCGACGATATGAAGCCTCATACGCTGATCGAGATCGAGTACTTCTATTCGGTCTACAAGGATCTGGAGGGGAAGCAGACGCAGTTCCAGGGGTGGGAGGACGTGGGCTACGCCCACAAGATCATCACCGAATCGATTGCGCGTTATCGCGATTCCGGGAGCGAGTCTTCCTGCGGGTAGGCTCGGGTAACGGATAACATTCCGCCGGGGCATTGGAGCGTTACGCTGCTCCAATGCCCCAACGGCCTCTCCCGTATTCCGGCCGAGGAATGCGGCTAGCGGACCACCACCTTTCCAGCTCCCACCACCCGGTCGCCGGCGCTCAGCCTGTAGAAATATGTCCCCGATGCAAGTCCATCGCGCCCAAGCTCGATCCCCTTTTCTTCAAACACTCCCTCGAATTTTCGTACTTCCTTTCCGAGAAGATCGCGGAGTTCGAAGGAGTAGCTGGAGCCGGGAGCCAGATCGGCGGGATGAATGACCGCGTGATCCGAGAAGGGATTTGGAGTGATCATAAGGCTCTGCTCGGCCGGCTGCGCGGCGCTTTCCACGCCGGCCTCCGTAAGCGACCGGCGGAAAAGGCCGGCCGGACCCACCACATAGAGCATATCGCCGGCGATTGCCACGTCCGACAGGATCACCGAATCCCCTTCGGTCTCAACCGTCCAGCTATCGCCGCCATCGCCGGTATGGAGCACGGTGCCGAGCGTCCCCACCGCAAATCCCTCCATCGCATCGCGGAACACGACCTGGAACATATCCACGCCGCGGCCTCCGGTATATGTCCGCGACCAGCTTTCTCCGCCATCGGTTGTCTTATAGATTGCCGCCATGCTGTCGCTGCCGAGAAGGAAACCTTTAGCGGGCGTGGGGAATGTGATATTCCGAAAGGATGACCCCTCCCCGGGGCCGGGGATTTTTGTCCAGTGTGCGCCGTCGTCGATCGAGTGATAGAATTGATTGGTGTGCTCCAGCGTGGCGGAGTCGGCGGCGACCGCAATTCCATGCCCGGGCGTGGAGAAGGAGAGCGCGGCGAAATCATCCCCCGCGGTTCCGGTGTTCGTGGTGCGCCATGTAACCCCGCGGTCGGTTGTCCTGGCGATAATCCCGCCCACCCCGAGCACATAGCCGGTGTCCGCGTTGTTGAAATAGACGGAGGTCAGGCCAACGCCCGCGCCGATCTTGTCGATTCCCCCGCTCGTGTTGCGGATCGTATCCAGCTTCCAGTGCGCGCCGCCATCGGTTGTCTTGCAGACCACCGGGCACCCGCATTGTGCCCCGCGCCCCGCGACAAATCCCGTCGATGCGTCGATGAACTTCATATCAAACAGGGACATTCC
>JBDSJW010000235.1:0-3111 GCA_039917235.1 Kapaibacterium sp. (SeqCode)
CCCTTGTCTCCTTCTTTTTCTTTACGGCATTCTTCCCCTTGTCACCATTTCCCACTCCGATAAATGCCGCCAGGGGAATTGCCATCAGAAATTTCCTGCGACTCACCAGCATGTCATGGATGATCGGCGTATCATTGTTCATCGATAAATTCCTGAAACATGAATAATTGCGATCATGGCCGTCCGCGACGGAGGGATCATCCGCGACAAAATAAATTAATTATCGTGGAATGCCTGGTCTTCCTGACCCGTTGCCATGTTGCGGGACCTATATCTTTTCAATACACCAGGTGGTCATCGCCCGCATATTCTCCACGATGACGGTTTTGATGGGATCAAGCTGCCTGGCGCCAAGCTCGCGAGCGCAATCGCGCAGCATCGGCTCGGTGACCAGAAAACGATCGGACCCATCAGGGAGATGATAGCGGCCGTTGCCGGTGGGAACGGCGCGCTCATCCATTCCGATCAGCGATGCAATCCGGCAGAAGAGCATGCCTCCGGGACGCAGAAGGCGCCACATCTCCCCGAGCATCGCGCGGAAATGCGACTCATTGGTGGCGAAATGGAGAACGGCAACGCTCAACACCACATTGAACGCGCCATCGGCAAACGTGGTCCGCTCCACCGGCTCGTTCCGAAAATTCTCCGGTGGGATCTCCGGCGCCAACCGCCCGGCAAGCGCGCGAACCGAGGCAACCGCGGCGGCGGACGCATCGATGGCCGAGACATCGTAGCCGTTCCGGAGGAAGTAGACCAGATTGCGCCCGCCGCCACAACCGGCATCCAGCAATCTGCTCGCCGGAGGAATTCTCCCCCGGAGAATCTGATCGAACAGATAGATATCGATATCGCCCATCCAGGCGCGGAGATCATCAGGGCTCATAAGGGGAGGTTTCGGAGGAAGATTTGAAATGAATCGCTCTCTCATATGTCAACCACGGCCGGTCAACGGTTTTTTTCATCCACTGTCATCGTATCTTGCTCACCCGCGAATCGGCCGGAATGCCCGGCGAATATAACCCGAAGCCGTCCCGGCCGGTATGCATCGCGTTCGATCATCTCTGACATCGGAACAATCCCTGTAATGAAAGTCAACGAAGCGGCAGCGGCCCATTCTGCCAGTCCGGCTCACCAGTCATCCTATATAGCAGGTGGTTTTGTTCCGGGAATTAATCCACGCAACGGTTTTCGATTTCGGCAGGGGCAGGAAGTATTTCTCTCGAAACTGGCCGGCGCGCTGGAACGGGGAGAAAATAATTCGCTTGGCGTGTTTGTCCCGGGCTACGGAAAAACCATCACCGCGCTTTCAGCGTTTGCCGTGGCACACGCGCTCGGCATCGCGCGGAAACTTGTGGTATTTGTTCCCCGCGGAAATCTTCGCGATCAGTATGCCGACCCGCGTGAGCTGAGCAAGGTATTTTTCAATATCGGCGCCCCATCGTTTTCCTTCTGCGTTGCCGATTCCGAACAGGTTTTTATCAAGAACCTGGATACCACGATCATCGTTACCACGTATCAGTATGCCAGCGGACGTGGCGGGCATAAGGCGCTACTTCAGTTCTGCCAGTCCGCCCCCGCCATGTTTATCTTCGATGAGGTCCACCATCTCTCCGACGACGGCCTCTGGGCCTCGAAAATCCAGCAGTTTCCCTGCGCGTGCAGCGTGGCCCTCTCCGGCACGCCGATGCGCTCGGATAATAAAACCCTCTTCGGGGTTCCGTTCGAGACGGGAAACGATGGCGAGCAATATTATGTCTCCCTTCACGAAGTAACCATGCGCGACGCGCACGCCGAGGGCAAAATCCTGAAGCATGTAAAAGCGCATATCGTGGATTACAAGCTGAAGATGGTCAATGCCGATACCGGACAGGTTGTGGAGATGTCCCTTTCCAAGCTCGCGGAACTGGCAAAGAACAAGAACGATGTTGATGCATTTCTTGCGCGCAAGAAACTCCGGTTTCACGAGGTTTATCTGGAATCGCTGCTGCGCCCCGCGTTCGATTGTTTTTCCATGAAGCGTGATATACGCCTGAAGGATTCCACCGCCGCCGAACATCGCTCCGGATTCCGCAATCATCAGATGCTAATTATCGCGATGAGCAACCGGCACGCCGCGGCAATCCTCGATTTTGTGAAGGCGCGATTTCCGCAGTTTATTTCCGCCCGCATCGGACAGGATATTCCGGCGCCGGAACGGGAGAAAATGCTGGCATATTATCGCGCGGGAAAAGTAGATGTTATGGTGCAGGTTGATATGATCGGCGAGGGGACGGATATCAAGCCGATCAGCGTGATCGTAAAGGCCGATCTTGTGCGCGCCTACTCAAAGACGATGCAGCAGGTATTCCGCGGCATGCGCTATTACGACGGATTCGGCGAGGAGGAAAACCTCTGCGATATCTACGCCGCCAACGATTCCGAAGTGGTGCGAACGCTGGAATGGATTACATCCGAGGAACAGCTCGGCATCAAGCTCCAGCAGGAGCGGAAGATGGAGGAGGGAACGGTCAGAAGCCTGCCGGGGGAAAGCATGTGGGAGCTGACGGAGGTTCAGCACCGCGACATGCAGACCCACAGCCTTGAGCTTTTCCCCGATTATGCCCGGCTCTCCGCCGATCGCGATATGCTCCGCGACCGCGATACGCTGAATCCCGACGGGCATATTATCGACATCAGCCGTCAGGAGCATCATCTCCGCCAGGAATGCGCTTCAATGGCCTCCCGGCTGGTCCATATTCTGAAATCGATGGGACAGAATGTGGAGATCAGCACGATCCACGCGGAGGCAAAGCGCCAGCTTTCAAAAGCGCAGGAGGAATTATCGATTATCGAGCTGACGCGGAAACGGAAATGGCTGGAGCGGTGTATCGACGCAAAAAGAATTCTGTAAATGACGCGGATAATCCCGTGCAATCACGGGATTATTTTTTGGCCAGCGCATGCGAAAATTCTTTTTCGATAAAATTCCATCACCGATATTCTCTCACTCCATCTCCGCCCGCATCCCCTCGCGAATTCCCCGGCGCAGTATTTCGTTGACCACGCTGTTCGGCGCCTGCGTCCTGAAATAATCGACGTCGGAAATAATCACCAGCTTGCCGCGGGCACGGG
>JBDSJW010000236.1:0-10780 GCA_039917235.1 Kapaibacterium sp. (SeqCode)
AGCGAGGCGCGGATCTCGGACTGCTTCATGGGCTGTTCGGAAGGATTGAGGAGAAAACCCGCAATCTACGCCCTTTGCATATCTTTTGTCCCTACTACTTTTAATGCGATTGCCCTGCGTTCTAACCCGATCAGATGGTGATTCGATAGAAATGGCAGTTCGCACATACCATCGCCTTATTTGTATGGACATCGCCGGGGAAATTCCGGTCCCTAATACCCATCAGCCTTTCCATATCCCCGGCTGTCGGAATATCCCTCCATCCATCGCTTTCCATCCACGTCGATGATCCTGATTGCGTCCACGCGGCCCGATGGCCCGTCGCGCTCCACCGCTTTATAGCCGAGCGATGTTAATGTATCGAGCGCGCCGGTTGTGAACGCCCCTTTTTCGTAGGAAAGCGTATCGGGATACCACTGATGATGGATGCGCGGAGCATCGCCGGCTTCGCGAAGTTCCATCCCGTAATCGATCTGGTTCTGAATAACCTGGAGGACCGTGGTGATAATGGTTGATCCGCCCGGCGTTCCCACCACCAGCCACGGCTTGCCGGCGCGGACCACAATGGTGGGGGTCATGGAGGAGAGCATCCGTTTGCCGGGGAGGATTGCGTTGGCGGTATCCCCCAGAAGCCCGTAGAGATTTGGCGCCCCCGGCTTCGCGGCGAAATCATCCATCTCATCGTTTAGAAAAAATCCCGCCTCGTCCACCACCAGCTTGCTCCCGAACGATGCGTTCAGCGTCACCGTTACGCTGACGCAGTTGCCATCCTTATCCACCACCGAATAGTGCGTGGTCTGCGGGCTTTCGTGCATGTACGCGCTCATGTCGCCGCTGGCAACCTTCGCGCTTGGGGTTGCGCTGTCGGTAATTGTGGCGGCGCGACTTTTTGCATACTCCTTGCTGATAAGCCCCGCCACCGGAACCGAAAAGAAATCGGGATCGCCGAGGTGATGCGCGCGGTCGGCATAGGCGCGGCGCATAACCTCCGCCATTACATGTGCGTGGGCGGCGGAGTGGAAGGGGATCGTTCTGAAATCGTATCCCTCCATCATATTCAGCATCTGAATCAGCAGCGGCCCGCCGCTCGACGGCGGAGGCATGGAGATAATGCTGTCGCCGCGATAGGTTCCTACCACCGGGCGACGCTCCGTCGGTTTATAATCGAGAAGATCCTGACGGGTGATGATGCCGCCTGAGCGTTCCATCTGCCTGATGATCATATCTGCGGTTGTGCCGCTGTAGAATCCGGCGGCGCCGCTATCGGAAATCCGCTGGAGCGTTCGCGCCAGCGCGGCCTGACGGAGCGTAGCCCCCTCCTTCAGCGGAACGGAGTCGGGGGCGAAGATTGCGAGCGTGCTGGGGAAGCGGGAGAAGTCATGAAGTTTTTCGGCGATGTTGGCGGCAAGCCCCGGCTGCACCCGAAAACCCTCCGCCGCCAGCCTGATTGCCGGGCCGATCACCTGACGGCGCGGCTTTGTTCCATATGCATCAAGCGCCGCGAGCAGACCCGCCGGCGAACCGGGAACGCCGGCCGCCAGCGCGCCGGTAAGGGAGAGATCGGGGATGACGTTGCCGGCGGAATCGAGATACATATCGCGCGTTGCCTTTCCCGGCGCCCGCTCGCGAAAATCGAGCGCCGTGGTCCGCCCATCCGCCATGCGGATCACCATAAAGCCGCCGCCGCCGAGATTTCCCGCCTGCGGCAGCGTCACCGCCAGCGCAAAGCCGACCGCCACCGCCGCATCCACCGCGTTTCCGCCGTTGCGAAGTACTTCAAGCCCCGCCTGCGTTGCCTCCGGCGTTGCCGAGGAGACCATCCCGTTTGCGTAGCGATGCGGCAGCGAATCATCCTTGATCCCCCCCGGATGTTCCTGCTCCTTTTTACATGCCGAAAGCGCAATCAACGAGGATAGTACGATCGATATGATGCTTCGGGCGTTGTTCATGGCAAAAGGGAAAGTACGATGATCAAGGTATCACGACCGTCGGGGGACGTTTCAAACGTCACCAATGATCGTCAGCGAGAAACGATGTCCCACGCGCGTCTTGCAAGGAGCATCGCAATATAGCTATCGGCGCGGCAGACCACAGCGGGGGAATGCCCTGGAAAAGTCGGCCGCGCGTCTGTATGTTCCGCCGATTCAGAACAGTGCGCGGCAAAATTTTTCTCACAGACGGAGTTCGATCTCCGTACAACGGAATAATGCGGGAATAAAGATGGATCGCATCACACGCTTTACAATCATCGCCGTGCTCGGGCTGGTATTCTGCATCGGCACGCTCGCCGCGCAGCCACGCGGGTCCGCGCCGATCGATTCTCTTGGTCCGCTGATCGACGACAGCGTGCGACTTGCGCCGTGCGATTCGGTGGCGATTATGCGGGAGATGATCGCGAGCCTCTGGGGGGTGGGATGGAACGGGGGATCGAAGAGTGCGTTGAAGAAATACCGGATGCTGTCGGATTCGGTACGTTCCGCGAATCGCCGGAAATGGAACAGTGGCGAACAACTGCTGCGGGTCATGTTGCCCGAAGAACTTTACCATTCATGGCGGGAGACGCGGGATGCGAAATTACGGCTGTTGCTCTGGACAACGTCGAAGGCGGTGGATGATGCAAGAACCGAGGATGTCTCCTCCTGCATATTGGTGTGGGCGCAATTTCGTGATACGGTCGGGCGACCCCGATGGGCGCTTGGGAGAGGGATGTCCCATGATAGTCTGGATGAGTGTCATCAATGGAAGATCGGTTCCAGCCCGCTGGGAAGCTATGTGGTGGGGGATGGTGATAATGTTGCGTATATAAGTATCCCCATGATAAAAAACGAAGCCCGCACTCTACAAGGCGGCATCGATACGAGCAATTCCCCCGTACTAAATGACTCCACGCGAAAAGCCGATTTGGAAATATCGGTCAACCGCGCAAGAATTGCCGAGGCGGAACGGATTTCCAGATCGCCGGATATCCAGGTATACGATCACGCTCCAACAAATGCCGAGATCTATTTCTTTCTCGGCGATTCCGGTGAACATCCTGGCCATCCGAACGCTCCTGTCTGGACATGGGGCCTGATGAACCGTCGTCTTGGAACACGAAAAGGGGAGAGCTGGAGCCGAACAGCGGCGGGAAAAATCTGGAGGGAAGAGTGGAGAAAGTCGGTTGGGGAATATCCGGTGAGGGAATTTAAATATCTGGAGAGGGAAGAGTGAGCGCCGGAAGTAACTCGGATGGGGTTAGCGGTGTATGATAAGTACCTATGAGTAAGTTCCCTGATATGGATTCCGACGCAAAAAGCCGTATTTGCTTGGCTTGGCAGATCGGAATGTCAGATTACTTTCACGCAGGTACTTAGTAATTGACAAAAGAATTTTTTATCGTCCTGAGCGGCACGCGAAGACTCAAAGGCTGTGGAGCCTATCCCGCGGGGCAATGCCAGCTCGGAAATAACTACATGATTGTCCTTACGAGATGCGCTTCTCAGGTCGTTGGCTCTTCACTACCGGCGTGGGGCTCGATTATTATCTCAGCTACACGCCGGTGTATGCCTATACGGGAGAATAATATGTCGATGATGTCTGCTCAACAATCGGCTCGCTTGCGCCAGCAATTCCGATCGGGAAATCAATGGGGCTGCTTCCGAGTATGCGGATGGATGTTGAATGTGTGTGGTAAAGAATATTATAGTGAATCGAATATATGAAGCATCCAGGAATATTATTCATTGGATTGGGATTACTGTTGGTATCCATTCCTGCATATGCCCAGAACGATCTTTATTATTGGGAGGATATCGGTTATCCATTCGATCAGTATGCCGTTAATGAAAGAGGAGCCATTCAATCAATTGCCTCATCCTATATATCATGGAGAACGCCGGTTAACTACATTATCAAGCCTCGGGATCTGAGAGTGTTCGATCAGGATGGTGCGCTTGTATGCAGATTTCACATCGCAGTGTCGGATCGTCATTTCTATGCTCGTATGCTTAATAGAGCACATCAGGTCTCCTCCATAAAGGAATTGATCGTTACAGGTATACCCGGACAGACCAAGGGAAGTATCGACAGTGAAAGGGTGGAGTTGGTTCAGTATGATCTGCGTTATGATAATAAAGGAAGGATTCTGGCCATAGGTACTGGCAGTAAGTACGGATACTGTTGGCAGCGGCACTTCAAATACAATGCCCGAGGGCAGCGGGATAGCGTAGTGACAACCGGCGAGAATATGGCTGATGGAACCCATCTCTGCACGTTAACCGAGTCATATTCGTACCAAAAGAACGGAGGATCGTCCCTTGTACGTGAACTACGCTGGAGAGATAGTATCATCAAGCTCCGGACTTATAAGTATGACAAAAGGGGATTCCTGATATACCGTTCCAATCAGGAGAAACTGATCGGCTCAAAAGATTATATGGATGATACGCAGTTTACGTTTATCAACGATCAGTTCGGCAATCCCATAAAATCGATCCAGCATGATCGGTATGGCGAGTATCACATGGATTATGTCTATCAGTATGATGAGCAGGGGAACTGGATTGCATTCACCAAATATTATAAACCCTGGGAAAACTCAAAGGATCTAAATAATATAATGAAAAATCAAGTTGATAGTTTCTCTCTACAAAGGAATATATTCTATTATTCCAATCCGGATCGGCGACGTGGTAACATTAAATAAATAATTTTCGCATCGATTACAATACAGCTTGATGTTGGGGGAGTGTGATGATAAAGGAATGAATAAGAGAATGACATGACATATATGCCCTGCCGCCATGTGAGCGCCGGTTGTTGCATTTTTCCTCCTGGCGCGGTCCGCCTCGGGACATAGCATTGATCAGCATATCCCAAAACCGCAACGCCGCGCTGAAATCCAATTCAGCGCGGCGCTCCTATATCGTACCCCACCTACACCACCCCAACCTTCCGCGCCCGCTGCTGTAAATTCAATCCCTCCGCGTCCCCCCACGCCGTTTCGTAATTCTGCGCGAAGCCTAGCGCGCTCGATTTTATGATCGATTCGGTGATTGCCTCCTCGTCCAGATCGCCGAGGTCTTCCAGGCTCTGGGTAAATGTCGGGTGTTCGTTGTATTTGTCGGGGTTGACCACGGAGAAAATCTGCGGGATCTCCAGCGGAATTTCCTCGGCGTCGCCGTAGATATCGGCGCGGCGGACAAGCACCTCCGCGTTGCGGAACATTGCGCGGTGCGTAAGGATAAAGCTCCCCTCATCCTCCACCACGAACGATGCTTCCGGGGCGATTGTCGAGCACTTCAGCAGGAACTCGCAGAGGAGATAGGCGTTGAATTCGTTGTCGGCAACGTGGGTGATGCCGCTGGCGATTGAATCATCGCGCACGCCTCCCCAGCGGACATGAAATAAACCTTCCTTCTCCATTGCGCGGACCGCTCCGATCTCATCCTGTAACTCGATTTTCTTTGCGAGCAGGCGTTTTCGGAAATGATATTTCGCCGTGTGGTACGGCATCTCCGGCAGCAGATCGTAATTCGGAAAAAGGATATATCGCTTCAGCCCTATTCGGTCGCAACTCCAGATAAATTCGGAATTGTACCAGTGCTGAAGCCGGGCAATCTCCTTCCATTCGCCGTCGGCGATACGGTTGTCCGGGTTGTCGTCGATATAATAACGGAGGGATCGAGGCATGATGAGGGATATTCAGGTTCCTGAGAAAAGAAATTATTCGGACGGGCATGCGCGCTCATTCGGACATGCTTGCCGTATTATTGACAGTCATTGGCCTGGGATACATAACGAGAAAAATATGGCAATCATATACTTGAGACATATGTTGAGAAATAAAGCCCATTGTCATCCTGAACGATAGTGAAGGATCTCGCTGGGACGGATACATGATCATTTGCGGGCCAGCACTTTTCGATTTACCTGCGAGATCCTTCACCTTCGGTTCAGGATGACAATTCTTATTCTTTTCGTTAGAATGCTTGGCAAAAAGACCGTTTTTGTCGTTCTGAGCGAAGCGAAGAGCCAACGGCCTGCGAAGCGCATCTCGCAATTGCACCGTGCGCCATGACATCCATGACGATTTCGCGAGATTTGCTTTGCGTTCCTTCAGGTCTTTGCTTTCGGCTCGAAATGACGAGCTGCGGCTAACGCTGGCAGGCGCATTAGATCAATTATCGTCATACCATGACAGTTCAACCAACACCGTGCCGGGAGGGATCGGCGAAATTCCTGATGTATTTGCCGATCATATCCAGCTCCACATTGACCGGATCGCCATTCTTCAGCGTATCAAATGTGGTGACGTCGTGGGTGTGCGGGATAATCGAGACCATGCAGCTTGCGCCCGAAACCTCCGCCGCCGTCAGGGAGACGCCGTTGATGGCGATCGAGCCGACCGGGATCACCAGCCGCGCAAATTCCTCAGGATAGCCGATCCAGTAGAGCCACGAGCTTTCCCGCGTGGAGGCATCGATCACCGAGCCGACGCAATCGACATGCCCCTGCACAAAATGTCCCCCCAGCCGGTCGCCCACGCGGAGCGCCCGCTCAAGGTTGATGCGGCGTCCGTCGGTAAAGCTCCCAAGCGTCGTCTTTTTCAGTGTCTCCTCGACCGCCACAACGGTGAACGTATCGCCATCGAGCGCGACCACCGTCTGGCAGCAGCCATCGAGCGCGACCGAATCATCGATCTTCAGCCCGTCGATCACCTTCGCGCCGCGAACAGTGATGCGCCGCGCGCCGCCGTCATCGACCGCCCTGATAACCTGGCCGATCTCTTCAATTAATCCTGTGAACATGGGATGCTGGAATAAGTTATCAGACTGTTGAAGGAGGTCATCCGCGGCGTTGGCCTTCACCGTTCGCTCACTGCGGCGTCCGGAAGGAGGCCGCAGTCGCTCAGGTTCGGCCGCCTTGCGGATGATCGTTGTTGGACAGTCTGGATATCAGTAATTCAATAGTCTGTTAAGGGAGACAATCGACAGTGGAGAAAACAGAAGCGGATGGGGAAAAGCGCCCATCGAAGGGATCGAAATGGAAGCGGCGGACATTTCTCGGCGCTCTTGGAGCGGTCGGGGTATTCGGCGGAGCGGTGACATCCTTCGGCTATAAATTTTCGGTCGCGCCGTATCGCGGCCCCATCTCCGATCACTTCAACGGCGAGAAGTTCTTCAACCCCGGTGGCGAGGGTCCGCATGGGGTTGTTGATATGATGAAATGGCTTCTCAACCGCGATATCGGCCCGTGGAAGGAATTCACCGACGCGCCGCCGGGAGCGCCGCCGCCGAAGCGGGTGGGGATGGGCGATCTCCGCGTCACCTTCGTCAACCACTCCTCCGTGCTGATTCAGATGGATGGGGTGAATATCCTTACCGATCCTGTCTGGTCCGACCGTATCAGCCCCGTCTCCTTTGCCGGGCCAAGACGGCATCGCCCGGTGGGCATCCGCTTCGAGGATCTTCCGCCGATTGATATCATCCTCCTCTCTCACAATCACTACGATCATCTGGACGCCCCCACGATGACGCGGCTTGCCGCAACGCACAAGCCCCGCATCTATACGGCGCTCGGCAACAGCGCGTTTCTGAAAACGATCGATGTTCCGAACGCCACCGACGTGGACTGGTGGGATGCGATCGACCTGGGAGGCGGGATGCGCCTGACCTGCATGCCGGCGCGACATTTCGCCAACAGGGGAACGTTCGACCGGGATACGACGCTCTGGTGCGGATTTATGCTGGAGGGATCGGCCGGCCAGGTCTACTTTGCCGGCGACAGCGGCATGGGTCCGCATTTCGAGGAGATCGGCAGACGATTTCCATCGATCCGGCTTGCGCTTCTGCCGATCGGCGCCTATCGTCCCCGCTGGTTTATGTCGGCGGTCCACATGGGGCCTGATGACGCGGTTCACGTTCACCAGACGCTGAAGGCATCGCGGAGCATGGGGATTCACTTCGGCACATTTGCCCAGGCCGACGATGGCGAGACGGAGCCGGTGGAGCTGATGAACGCGACGCTCGATACGCTCGGCATCCCGCGCGACAGGTTCAGGGCGCTGGAGAATGGCGAGGGGTGGGATATCCCTCCGTTCGGCGCCTGACGGTAGATATTTTCGGATACCGGAATCCTCCAGCCCATCCTTCAACAGGGAGCTACGATGCCAATTCCATCAACAACCTTCGAACGCTTTCAACGGGTCGCCACGGTCTGGATCGACGCGCTGGACCGCTACACGCCCGAACAGCTCATCGCAAAGCCCGCGGATGGCGGATGGTCGATGGGGCAGATCTACAACCATCTGATTCAGACCGCACTTCGTATGCAGTTCAGGGAGATCGACGCATGCCTGAACGGAATCGGGACCGCCGGGGGGAGCAAGACGCTGCCGGGCCGGCTGGCCTTCGCCATCGGGAGCATACCTCCGATAAAGATCAAGGGGCCGCCATCGCGCGAGTACACTCCCGAGCCGACATCGGACGTCGCCGGGCTGAAGCTAGGGATGCGTGGGCTGATTGATGAGATGCGCGTGATGGCGGGAAAGCTGGAGAAGGCGGGGGGCGCGATCCGAAGGGCCAAACGGAACCATCCCGCGCTGGGGATGCTGAACGCCGCCGAGTGGTATCGGCTGGTGGAGATGCACCATCGGCATCATCTCCGGCAGAAACGGCGGCTGGACGCGTTCCTGGGAGTACAGTAGAGCCGGCGGGCTCCCCTCTCCCGTATCACTGAACAATATTTAACGGAGCGGATCATGGGCCGGTACGTGGCAATTCTTCTGACGACGCTCTCCCTTGGCGCCTGCGCCGATCGCGCAAAGCCGGCCGATATGCCGAGGATATCTCCCGATGCTCCCCCAATTGTAAAAGCCGGGAGGGCCGCCGCCGCGCCGATCGCCGTGGTGGAGCTCTTCACCTCGGAGGGCTGCTCAAGCTGTCCCCCGGCCGACAGGCTTCTCAGCGCCATCACCGATGAAGTGCGGAAGGATGGCAGGAAGATCTTCCCTCTCTCCTTCCACGTCGATTACTGGAACAAACTCGGCTGGCGCGATCCCTTCAGCGATGCCGCCTACAGCAGCCGCCAGAGCGCCTACGTGCGCGCGCTCGGCACCGATGGCGCTTACACGCCGCAGATGATCGTCAACGGACAGGCGGAGTTCGTCGGCTCGGACGCGACCATGGCCCGCGCGAAGATTGCCGAGGCGCTGGGGATGCCGGCAGAATCGGAGATCACGCTGAATGCCGTGCTGGATACGACGGCGAAGATCGTGACGATTCATTATGGAGTAAGCGGCGCACGCCCCGGCGAGTCGCTGAACCTGGCGCTGACCGAACGGGATCTGGATGTGGAGGTGGCGCGCGGAGAGAACGGCGGACGGAAACTCCATCACGATAATGTGGTCCGCGCATTTATCACCCTCCGTATCGCCACCGATGGACATGGCGTTGCGATGCTTCCGGCGGGGACGCTGGAGCATCCCGAAAAAAGCGCGGTGGTTGCCTATGTGCAGAACCAGGAGACGATGCGGATCACCGGAGGCGAGATGACCGGACTGGTGAAATAATGATTTGCGGCGATATGGGATAAATCGCACAACGCTGATAATGTTCTCAGAAATGAATTCCGTACCAGACGAGACCCGGATAGATTTTGACGGCGGGGGCGGGGAGGTGATAGAAGTTCAGGTTGTGCTTGATGAATTTCCAGAATGCGCCATCGCCGGGGAGCGCTTCCAGATTCCAGTCGAGCGATAGATAGAACTCGTGATTGCCGCCGCCGAGATGATCAAGATTGCGGACGCTGTGGCCGATAGCCACGTTGAAAAGCGCCGGTATATTATCACGCATGCTCTCCGGCAGAAGCCCATGCAGGTCGATACTGAGCCAGTGGTAAGCGCTCTCGTAATCATCGATGATCGCATGGTAGTTGCCGGCGCGGTAGCCCGCGGAGGGATAGAAGGACATCTTGAAATTGAAATGGCGCAGCGCCGGAACGTAATGCCGCGCCACCGGATATGCCGCGCCGAGAACATCGGCGGCGAAATCGCCCCAACTGAACCCCCACTCCTTCGAAAACCCATCCCTGACCTCGATATACGTCTGGTAGCCAAGCCCCAGCCCCGATCCCACCCAGATGCTGGTTGTGGTATCGACATCGCTCCAGATCAGTGCCTGGCGACAGATATCGGAGGCGAGGTAGGGGAAGAAAAAATGCCCCAGCTTATCGGCGCCAAGGGCATAGCTCCAGTCGTGATCCCACTCGAAATGGAACGGGCTCCGCGTCCCCTTCCACCAGAGATGGGAAAGGACCACATGCCCGTAAATAAACGCCCCCGCGGTGATGCCGCTGATCACCGCCAGCTTCACAACATCCGGCTTCGTCGTGTCCGGCGGGGTGGGGATTGCATTCGTCCCCGCGTCGCCGGTGGTTTGCGCGGCAAGCGGGGTTCCGGCAAGAAGGAGCGCAAGGATAATGATCGGACGCGGATGGGAGATGTTCATAGCGTGAAGAACACCGAGAGATGAATGGTGTGACACGGTGGGGATCGATTTATCACCAACAAAGCGCCGTCAGTTCCAGAGGCTTGGATTGATATAGGTGAAGTGGATCACCACATACGCCAGCCAGATCCCGAGGGAACCTCTATCCAGCCCCACCCCAGCCACCGCCGAAAAAGTATGCAAATGACAACCAGCGCGCAGACGAGGAAATCGATAACCGAAAAGAGGAGATCCCCCCTGCTTGAGTAGATCATCCCGCCCCCCTCCCATCCGAACGGATATCCCGCCCAATT
>JBDSJW010000237.1:0-10707 GCA_039917235.1 Kapaibacterium sp. (SeqCode)
ATCGTCGGGTTGGCAAACCGGAAAAGCCCCGTGGCGGCCGCTTTCAACGTTGGAGCATCGATATGAACGACCGTATCCCCCCTGTTCTCCAGCTGGATAAAGGCGGAAGTTTCAACACCGGGAGCATAGAGAACCGTATCGCATTCCGAGGAGATTATGGAGGCGGTCAGATAACGCCTGATGCCCCTGCCGATCACCTGGAACGGAAAACTACGCGTGGCGATGTACATCGTGGCGACGGCATCGACTGCTCCCTGCGATTCCGGCGCGAACTCCACGCAGACGCGAAGCGAATCCCCCGGCGCAACCGCGACGCGGCCGATCGGGGAGATCAGCCTGAACGCTCCCGGCGGCGCCAGCACCACCGAATCGATCACCGATGTATCAGTGCCGCTGTTGCGGAGGAGATAGCGGCATTCGGTGCGGTGAGCGCCAAGCAGCCCCGTACCGAAATCGAGCGGGCTGTTGATGATGCCGATCTGCGATGCGATCCCCCGTCCGCTCAGGCGGACGGTATCGGTGATCGAGCCGATATCGAAAAGAAGAAGGCCATCCCGCGGACCGGCAAGCGCGGGCCGGAAATAGAGGCGAATCGTGCGCCTCCCTCCGGCCGGCAGAGTGAAATCCGCCGTATCCCCCCTGAAGGAGAACTCCGCCGATCCCACGATCCTGAAATGTTCCGCCCGCACCGGAAGGAGCCATTCGTTCTCGATGCTCACCGGCGTGCTGTCGCTTCGCCGCCCCACTTCCTCGTCGCCGAACGAACGATCGCTGGCGCGGAACGGCTGGAAGATCTCAGTGGCGGCAATCGCGACATCCGACCGATCGCGGCCGCCGGAGACAAGCGGGAGATTATTGCCCGTGATCGCGATATCGCGCTCGGAGCCGGCAACCACAAGCGAGGGGAATGAAATCCATGCTCCGTTGGGGAACGATGCGCCGGGAAGCTGAAACACTTCGGTCCCGGAAAGAGCCCCGCCCGCTCCGATTCCCGCCGCCGCCAGATAAGCGGCCACGGTATCGGCGGTGCCGGCGACGAGCGTTGCGTTGAACCGGGCACGTGGGGTGAGCATCCTGGGCGCAGCGCGCCATCCGCGTTTTACGTCGTACCACTCACAGGCGCCGGTCGGAGCGCCGCCGCCATCGAACCCGCCAAAGACCCGCGCCACGCCGGCCGGATCGCCCACGCCGATTCCGGCGGAATGATATGCCAGCGGCGGATTTGCAATGGGATCCCATACGGTTCCGCGGAGAAGCTGCGTGGATGTCGTTGCCGGCACATCCTCCCCTCCGGCGACAAGCACCTGCGGAAGGCCGTTATCTCCGATGATACGGGCGGCCACATGCTCGGCCCGTGCCGCGCTCATTGGGTCGATCGGCCGAACGTTCAGCCCGATGATATCAATTCTATCCGCCGCGGTGGTGCGTGTTCCGCCCCGAATCGCTCCGCCGTTCTGCGCGTAGCCGCCGGTAACGATGATAGTGCTCCCTCCATCCCATGCCGCGCGCGGCTCTCCCCGCGCCAGGCCAAGCGAGCCGATCCCCCGCCACCGCCAGTTTCCGGCGGCCGCATCGTACTCCAGCATCTCCACCGTCCCCTCCCCCCTGTAATTCCCGGCCGTGCCGCCGAACCCACCGATTGCGAACACCCTCGCGATCCCGGCAACCGTCACCGCGATAAGCGCATGGCCGGCGCGCGCCGTGATAAGCTGGTTGAGCGTTGGACGGAATGTGCCGGTGGCCGGGGAATAGAGATAGGAAGTGCGGGTGACGGTTCCATCGGAGGTGAGGCCACCGGCAATCAGAACATCGCCGGTGGGAAGAAGGAGCGTGCGGTGGCCGGTAAGCGCAAGCGGCAGCGGCGTATGGGAACGCCAGCCGGGAACGGTAGTCTGGGAACGCCCGGAGGTGTGCAGGAACGCCAGCAGAAGCAGGCTCCCGCAGATAATGCGGAGAGGAAGAAATCGATTGTTCATGTTTGTGCCTCGCGGTTTACCGGGCAATCGTGATCGCGTCAGACGCGGCATCGATCACCGCTGAATGCGGGGACAAACATAGAATTGATGGTGGCAGGGTCTCCTACTGAAAAACTACTGGTGGCCCCTGAAGGCCGGCGAGGTGCGATGAGAGATTGATATCGGAGGTAAGCCCCAGTTTCTTGCGGATCGAGTAGCGATGGCTCTCCACATTCCGCAGCGAAACCGAAAGGAGCCGCGCAATCTCCTTGTTCGAGAGATTGCTCTTTAGAAGCGCGCAGAGCTTTAACTCGCTCGGCGTCAGGCGGGGGCAGCGTTCCGAAAGCATCCCGACAAAGCCGTGATGAACGTACTGGAACTCCTGATCGAACCGCCGCCAGTCATCGTCATCGTTGCTGTTCTCGGCAATCAAACGGAGGATTTCGCCCAGAGCGTTCTTCCCCTCGGGATGCCGCTCCGAGAGGCCGATGGCATCCTTCCGGAGCTTCTGCAGGAATGTGTTTTTCTGCACGAGATGCATTGCCATCGATGTAAGATCCCGCGAGCGCTGCTCCATCAACTCCTCAAGATGTTCGCTCTTCAGCCTGAACACCTCCCGTTCCCGCTCAGCGCGCTCAACGTCAAATCGTGCCTGCATTTCGGCGACCGCGCGCTGGCGATCCTCGCTGAAGATATCCCTGCGGAGTGCGTCGCACTGCTTGAAATGCAGGTATGCGCCGTAGAAATCCCCCAGCGCCGCGCAGACATCGGCCAGCGCTTCATGGATTTCCGCCGCCGACTTCAGCAGCTTCGTCTCCTCGGCAGCCGCAAGCCCCTTCGTCAGCGCGGTCAGGGCCAGCTTGAATTGTCCGCGATCACGGTGGAGAACCCCAAGCCTGTACTGAGCATCGGCATACGTATCCCTGCTGCCGATCCCCAGCGCGATCTTCGCCGCCAGACGCATCTGCGCAACCGCCGACGTTGGGTCCCCCTGAAGATTATGGAGCATGGCGATTTTCAAACGGCTGGCCGACTCATATCGCTTCTCCCCCAGTTCCTGAAAAATCTCCAGCTCGCGCCCCACAGCATCGAACGCGGCCTGGTAATCCCCACGGGCCTTGTAGATGGAGGAGAGATTTCCCAGCGAAAGCGCTTCGTGGTAGGTGTTACCGATACGCCGGGCAAACTCCAGCGACCGGTTGTGAAATGCGAACGAAGTATCGAGATCCCCCATGTAGTAATAGATGATCCCCACGTTGCCGTTGATGATCGCCACATTCCGTTCATCCCCCGCCTCCTCGTAAAGGCGAAGGCTGGCCAGATAGGCCTCCAGCGCCTCCGAGAGATTGCCGATACCGCTGTGAATCGTCCCGATATTGTTGTAGGCGGCGGCCATCCTGACGCGATCATCACGTTCTCTGAACGCATCGAGCGCCCCGCTGAATGCCGCGAGCGCCACGCCGTAATCGGTCATGCCGCGGGCGATGATGCCGATGGAAATCAGCGAGTTGGCAAGCCCGATCGTATCGTTCAGCTCCCTGAATATCTCCTGGGCACGCCGGGCATGCATCATCGCGGTCGGATAATCGGAGAGCGTGTCGTGGCAGTGGGCGATTGAACGGAGGCTGTTGGCCTCTCCGAGACGATCGGCGGTTGAAAGAGCCAGAGCGTAGGCCTCCCCGGCCAGCCTGAGCGAGCGCTGCGGATCGCTCTGGAGGAGATGCGTGGAGAGCTTGTTCAAGGCGATGACCCGTTCACTGTCATCGATCGATCCGGCAAGCGTGGCTTCGATTTGTTCGATGGAATCGGCCATGATGGAGGGGAGGATATCGTTACGGAAAAATCTCAGGCCCCGAATGGGCCGATGCGCCTCAGTAGTATTTCAGTAGGAGTAATGCGCCCCCATCGCCGCATCTTTGCCTCGTCAACAATCGACTCCAGACGATCGTTGACTCCAAATGATCGGCACGGGGATAATCGGGATCGGGGTTGAGATACGATGCCATCATCATCATTTCTCAATCTCCTTCCCGCCCTGGTCGCACGGCCATTGCGCGGCCGGCGATTATCGAACGATCAGCATCCTCCCCACGATCCCCCCGGTCACGACCACCGAATAGCACCCCACGGGAATGCCAGCCGTTGAAACGTGGATCGTCCCCCTTCCCGCCTCCGCCTCTCCATCCGCCAGCACCGCAACCTGCTCGCCGGCGGAATTCGCCAGCACGACGCGAACGTGGCCGGAACGGCGCGTCACATAGGAAATCGTCGCATCGCCGGAAACCGGATTCGGGGCGATTGATATCGATGACGCCAGGGGGCTTTCATCGCCACCAGCCGATGCGGTCAGCGTCATACGCTGGAGCGGCTCCTGGGCCGGATCGTCATTCTCGAAAAGAAGTCGCACCGCGAGCGTGCCGTTGCTCGCGCTGCCGGTGATCACCGCCGTGGCAATCCGGTTTGCGTCCACCGGGCCGCTTACGATCAGGAAAGGATCAACCGCTGTTCCCTTTGTAAACTCTATCGTCACCATTCCCCCCGTCCCGGTCATATACGATGTCGCCTCGCGGAAGCCGATAGGTTCCATTGTTCTGGCGCTCCCGTCAGCGAGAATGATTCTGGGGATGACCGTTCCCAGATCCGGTGAAGCGTTCAGCACGCGCACCATATTATCCCCCGGCACCGGACGATTTGCAAGGCCGCGGTAGAGGGAAACTGAGTTGAGCGGATCGGTCCCCTGATTCGATGTGATAAAGAGCGTGACCGATGTATCGGCGGCGATCGCCACGTTCGACGTAAGGACGGCGTTCCCCGCTCCCTCCCCGGCTTTGCTGATATGGACCGCGTGCGCTCCGGTGAGCGATGTGGTCTGCGGCCCGGCGGAATTATCGGGAAGATGTCCGAACGGCGCGGCGGCATCATCGAGATAGAGATCGAGCGGGCCGAAGCCGGTTGCCACGTTCACGGCGCGGAACGCCCCCGCCTGCAACGGCAGCGGTGTGAACTGCACCATCGGCGTCTGCGCGCTGGTATCGCTTTCATCAAATGCATGGATCACCACGCTGTCAGCACTGCCGGAGATCACGATGGTGTAGGCATGGCGGCTGGTGAGATATCCGAATGCGCGATAGATCACCGGCTGGCCGGCGGGAGCAACCGTCACCGTGAGATCGGTGGCCGGAACGATGGCGAAATCGGTAAAACTCCGATACCGGAGCGCGGGAATGGCAACCCGCACCCCACCGCCAAGCAGCGCGGAGATATCGATATCCGCTCCGCCGAGCGCGCCGTTGACAAACCTGACGCGCGCCTTGCCGGAATCGATCGGACCAGGGGCGTAGGAGGCCACAATCGGATCAATCCCGTTTGAGCCGACGAGAAAGAGGGAGTAGATACGCTTTTCAGGCATCGCAAGGAGCGTATCGAGAATCCCGAAACTTGCCGGCAGCCCGCTTGTGGTGATCGTGACATGATGATTCCCCGCCGCAACCGTCGCCATCCCGCGGGCATAGCCGTAGCCGACACCGGAGATCGCGGGGGGAGCGGCGCTATCGATATAGGCATCGATCGGCGGCGCGCCCGACACCACGTTCACGACCCTGAGGCCGGGCTGTGCATGGAGCGCCGGCGTGACCACAAGGATGAGGAGAAAGGCCAGGAGGTACAACGGCTGTAAGAGCTTCATGTCAACTGCTGATTGAAGGGGGATCCTGCAACGATAGGGAGATATGCCCGGACGATTCCAACCAATCCGGCGGATGGTGAAATCGAGAGCACCGAGATTCAGATAACGTATCATCCGTGCACAATGTTCGCGCCATGCGGCAACAGGCCGGGGAGGACGCCACGCGGACGCAATCCCCGGAACCGTCACACGACGTTCGCTATCCGTTGACGCTGGCGCTTGGGCCCACCATTTCCTCGGGACGAACCCACTCGGTGAACTGCTCATCGGTAAGCAGGCCGAGCGCCATGGCGGACTGGCGGAGCGTGGTCCCCTCCTTGTGCGCCTTCTTCGCGATCTTCGCGGCGTTATCGTAGCCGATATGCGGGTTGAGCGCGGTGACCAGCATCAGCGAGTTCTCCAGATGATTCCGGATGCCGGTCGGGTTTGGCTCAATGCCGACGACGCAATGCTCGTTGAAGCTCTCGCAGGCATCGCCGAGCAGGCGGATGGAGTTGAGGAGATTGAAGATCATCACCGGCTTGAAGACGTTCAGCTCGAAGTTCCCGGACATCCCGCCGACGGTGATCGCCGCGTCGTTGCCGATCACCTGCGCGCAGACCATGGTCATCGCCTCGGACTGCGTTGGGTTTACCTTCCCCGGCATGATCGAGCTTCCCGGCTCGTTTTCGGGAATATTGATCTCGCCGATGCCGGAGCGCGGCCCTGACGCCAGCCAGCGGACATCATTGGCGATCTTCATCAGCGAACAGGCCAGCGTCTTCAGCGCGCCGGATGCAAAGACGATGGCATCGTGCGCGGCGAGCGATTCGAACTTGTTGGGGGCCGAACGGAACGGCAGCCCGCTCAGCTCGGCGATTTTCGCGGCACCGCGTTCGGCAAAATCGGGATGCGTGTTCAGCCCGGTTCCAACGGCGGTGCCGCCAAGCGCCAGCTCGTAGAGACCGTCGAGCGCCAGGTTGATCCGCTTCAACCCGTTGGTCAACTGCTGTACCCAGCCGGAGATCTCCTGCCCGAGCGTCAGCGGCGTGGCATCCATCAGATGCGTCCGTCCGATCTTGACGATCTCCATAAACTCCCTGCTCTTGGCGTCGAGCGTATCGCGAAGCGCTTCCACGCGGGGGATCAGATGGCGCACGATCCGCTCGGCCGCGGCGATATGCATCGCGGTCGGGAACGTGTCGTTGGAGGATTGCGCCTTGTTGACATCGTCGTTGGGATGAATCGGCTTCTTCGAGCCCATCTCCCCGCCGGCCATCTCGATTGCGCGGTTGGAGATAACCTCGTTGGCGTTCATGTTGGTCTGCGTGCCGCTGCCGGTCTGCCAGACAACAAGGGGAAAGTGATCGTCCAGCATGCCGTCGATCACCTCATCGGCCGCGCGGGAGATAAGATCGGTCTTCTCATCGGAGAGGAGCCCAAGGTCGCGATTGGTCAGGGCGGCCGCCTTTTTGAGAATGCCGAGCGCGCGGATCAACTCCCTTGGGAAGCGATCGCCACCGATCTTGAAATTTTCAAGCGAGCGAGCGGTCTGCGCGCCATAGTAACGATCGGTGGGAACCTGCATCTCCCCCATCGTATCACGTTCGATTCGGTAGTTCATTGACGTAGATAGTTGATCCAGAGAATGATTGAACAACGGCGTAAGCCATGCAAATATCGGAAATTGGCGCCTGCCGGTTCGCTACGACTTGTCGCCGTCGTTTGCCGTTCCCTCCCAGCGGACGCCGTACCACTTGGTGCCGCGGGGTTTCTCGCCGATTACCCATGAGGTAAATCCAAGCTGGGAATAGAACGGAAGGAGCGGCTCGGCGCTGCGGCTGTCGAGCCTGTGAAGCTTGAGAAGATCGATCACCTTCATCACCATTGCCGAACCGATCCCCTGCCGCAGCAGATCATCGTGAACCCGCAGATGGAGGATCGTCCCCGCACCCTCATGATCGACCTTCAAACCGACGATTCCCAGCACATTATCGCCATCGCCGATGGCGCCTATCAGACGCATGTCGTCATCGTCGTGATAGCGCTGTAGAAGCCGGTCCAGCATTTCGTCGTTCGGGTATGGAAGCGCCGCCCACATCAGATCGCGCACCGGCTCGGTGTTGTAGTACGGTTTTGCGTTGAAGAACTGAAGAGCCATCGAACACCTCTGATAATAAACGGCGGGCGACCAAAGCGGGGGAAGTTAGCAGTGGAGGCGAGCGGAAACAAACAGGATAAGGCGGCCGATGAATCATTGAACGCAGTAGCCAGTATACCGCCACCGGTTCGTATCTTGAATGAAACGGGAAATAACGCCTGATGGCCGATAACAACGCCGATAACGACACCGATTCGTACTATAAACCCCTCTCGCGCGGAATGCTGCTGGAGTGGCTCAACACGTTTCTCCATGGGATCATGGGGTTCGCGACAGGTGAGCAGCGGAGGAACACGCCCGGAACGGCAGCTATGCCGGCACGTGAGGAACCGGCGGCGATTCCCCTGGCGCCCCTTACTCCACAGCGCTCGATGATGGGGTATATCAATACGGGCCTCTATAAGATCGAACAGAAGCGACGGCAGAGCCGGGTGCTTCGTCAGTATTCGAACGCGCTGCGGACCATCAGGCTGACGCAGCGGGCAATCCGCCAGACGCCGCGCCGGAGCAGATATCTTTTTGCAGGCTATGTGAATGTGCTGAAGGATGCAAAACGGCGGGTGAAACTCCTCTACGTGCAGCTTCAGCAGACCAAGGAGCATCTCCGGCGATACGATCCTCATGCCCTGTCGGATGAGATCCAGAGCCTGGAACGCTCAATGCGGGGGAGCACATCGCCGGCCGGGAGCATGGAGATCGATCTTCTGCTCGACTCGCGACGGGAGCTTCTGGCATCGGTTCAGGGATTTGACGACCGGCTGAACGACCTTTCATCGCAGATCGAGATGATCGCCGCGACGCTTGAGCTGAACCATATGAAGGTTGTCGGGATCACCGCCAGCACGCAGTATCTGGGGACCGGGGAATCGCTCGTGGACCGGATGAGGGAGGTAACGGAGCAGCTTTCGTTGCTGGAGCAGAGCCTGAGGGAGTTGGGGTAATATCACGGGCTGTTGAAGGACGTCATCTGCCGCGTTGGCCTTCACCATCGCTCACTGCGGCGTCCGGAAGGACGCCTCATTTGCTCAGGTTCGGCCGCCTTGCATCTGATCGTCCTTGAACAGCCCGGGTATCTGCAATAATTCAACAGGCTGATATCACCTCGCCAGTTTTTTCGCCGCCGCCTCGCCGGTCTCAATGGCCCCCTCCATAAACCCCTGCCAGTCCGCCAGATGCTCCCCCGCAAAAAGGACCTTGCCGTGAGGATGAGCAAGCACATCGCGGATGCCGAACCACTGCCCCGGACGATAGATCGCGTACGCGCCGCCGACAAGCGGATCGCGCTGCCACGCATACGACGCCAGCCCCTTTGCCAGACCGGGCGCCCGATCATTTAACGGGATCAGATCGCCGGTGAGGATTTTCAGCCGTCGCGATTCATCCTGCGCGGCCAGCACGTCGGCCTTTTCGCCGATGGCGTAGCTGGTGAGGATTCCCTCCGTTCCGGGCTGGTTCTTTGTGCTGTGGAAATAGTAGTGCGATGTGACATCGCTCACCAGCGAAAAGTTCTCGGCGCCCCAGAACCGCTCGCCGTAGAGAACGGAATTCTTGGTGATGCGGGCGTACTGCAATTCCTCGGCCGCCTGCGCCTGACGCGCCGGGAGAGGC
This sequence comes from Kapaibacterium sp. (SeqCode), assembly GCA_039917235.1. GTDB lineage: Bacteria > Bacteroidota > Ignavibacteria > OLB7 > OLB7 > JAFDZV01. The sequence goes on from JBDSJW010000237.1 coordinate 9,389, forward strand.
GGATCGAACCGGATGCCGTTCAGCACGCGCGATGGAACCGTGCAGATACATGCGTCGGCCGTAAACTCCTCGCCACCCGCCTTCACAAATACCTTCCCCCCCTTCTGCCGGACTTCCTGCGCCGGCTTCCCCAGATGAATCGATTCCATGCCGATCCGTTGCACAAGCGCATCGACAAGCCGCGAATTCCCCCCCTCGATCTTGAAATCCATCTCGTTCTCTGGGCTCGATTCAAAATATTCCGTCGCCGCCACATAGCCGGAAACACCCCGGATCGATTCGCCGAAATCGGTGCTGTCGAACAGATCGCGGAGGCGGAGATCATCAGGTGTAAATCCCCGCTCCTCCAGCAGCGTCCACCAGTCGTACTGGTCCATCTTCTTCTTATCGGCGATGCCGTACTTCTTGTATTCGACTTTCAGTTTTTCAAATGCCGTCTCCGCCTGCGGCGAATATTTCCAGCGGCCGGGAGGCTGCACAATGCCGTTCCGCATCAGGGTGATGGCAAACCGATGATCCAGCAGCGGAAGCCCGAACTCCTCGCAGAGCTTCCGAATCCGCTCATGGCTGGCGCCGACCCATTCCGCTCCCAGCTCGCACGTCAGCGATGGATTCTCCTTCATGGTGTGCGTATACACGCGCCCGCCCGTCCTGTCGCGCGCTTCAACGATGGTGACATCCCACTGCTCCTTCTTCAACGCATACGCCGCCGCCAGCCCGGAAAGCCCCGCGCCGATGATGATGCAGGAGGGCCTGGAAAGCCTGAGATTGCGACCGATGAGAAATGGGGCGCCAAGCGTGAACGCGCCCGCGCTCTTGAGGAATTCGCGACGTGAGACCATCGATGTTTGATTGTTTGCGAGAGGATAGAGTAGCGAAACTAAGGATTTGCGGGAGATGACCCGGCAGATGATCATCTCCCCGCCCGCGATTTATGGCGTAACTGCTCCCTACCAGACTGTTCAAGGACGATCAGCCGCACGGCGGCCGAACCTGAGCGAATGAGACGTCCTTCGAGACGCCTCAGTGAGAGAACGATGAATGTCGGGGGACGTTTGAAACGTCCCCGGACGCCGCGGATGACGGCCTTCAACAGTCTGCTACGAGCGGAGAAGCAATCCGCTGGCGCCGTCCGGCAGCATCGAGCAATCGTCGGAGACAAAGAGCGCCGTGGAATATCCGTCGGCCTGGAACGCGGTTGGGGCGATTACCGTGGCGCTGAGGAGACGATCGGCCGGAAAGCCGCGCGATGGATCGAAGATGTGCCCGTAGCTCTTCGCGTTGAACACAACGGTGCTGGCGTAGTTGCCGCTGGTGGA
>JBDSJW010000238.1:0-3505 GCA_039917235.1 Kapaibacterium sp. (SeqCode)
AACGTTGCCGCGCCCGCGAGATTAAAAACACCACGCACCGCGCCGGACGCTCCCGAAGAATCATCTACGCCATTGCACTCCTCCGTTTCAGCATGAGATGTCGGCTTAGAGGGGCCATCATATCAGACTGTTGAAGGATATCATCTGCGGCGTTCGCCTTTACATTGGCACGATGCGTAATGGAATGCGGTGGATTTCATGATGATTCGATCATTTAAAAAGTCTTCCGGCTGTTGTTGTTGCGGAGGGGGGAGTGCGTGAGAATCGATCATCAATAATCGATCGCATTTCGAGTTGAATATCATGCGCCATTCCATAGCGGTACATGCCCGTGAAATCCGCGTCAGACAAGGCCGAGCATAACTATTCGCCTATGTGGGTGATGTGATAACGAGTGGTGTGATAACAAGACAGCGGCCCGACGATTTTCATCACCAGGCCGTTCGTCTTCTCAGTCAAACCGGCTGTTGCCGGAGTTATGTTACTGGACAGTATGCCACCTACTGGACCACTATCACCAAATTCAACAAATCCTTTGCCAACTCAGCGGCTTGCTTACCGGAGGCCGAAGCTGAACTTCGCCATCACCGCACTATTAGTGGACTGGCTGTTCAGACCGATCGGGACACCGACGCCGATCTGGGCGCGGTCGGACAGGCTGTAGGAAACTCCAGGCGTAGCGTAGAACTGCGGGGCGCGATTATCCATCGTGCGACCGGTGAACTCCATCGTCGGGGCGAACTTTCCAAGCGGAACCACCGCGCCGACGTTGTAGTTCAGAGCCCGGTTTGAAGGGCCCGCGCCCAGCTCCGCCTGAAGATCGGTATGCACCTGCGTTGGGCCGAAATCCTTCGCCACGATCAGGGCTGGCTTCCAGATGGTCTGGTCGCTGGTACGAAGGGTATTATCACTTGCCGGAAGGCTGGCCTGATGACCAACGGGCACCTGCACATCCATCGCCGCGGAGAGGGAAATAGGATCATCACTGCGGAGGAGGCTATACGTGGCGCCTACTTCGGCATTGCCAAAATTCGTCTGGGCGTTATACGTGCCCTTACGATCATCTATCTGATACGGAAGCTGGGCCTGAAGCTGCAAGCGGTCCGTCAGTCCATACTCCGCGCGTGCCGATATCTGACTGAATCGCTGGCTGCCGTCGGATTCTCCCATCCGCTCGTGCGATGCGCCAAGCGACATCTGAAGTTCACCCTGATTCCTGGTCTGGACGGTGCGCCCCATCATAAAGGTCTGAATTGAACGGGAAATCTGCGGAGCGGCATCAAGATCGTAGCGATAACCGCTCTGCGAATCATCCATCTGAGCCGAGCCGATTGCCGGAACACTCAGCGCGCACACGATTGCCATCAGTCCAGCGTTGCGAAGCAGCCTCGAAGGCTTACGGTTTGACTTGTTCGTTTTCATAAGACCTATCCTCCACACTGTTTCTTAGTATTGAATCATTATTGCATTTCTGCCGAGGCGCGGTCTATCACTTCCGTTTCCCTTGTCGATTTACCACACCTCACTTGTACATCATATCATCGTCTCATGGTTTGAATTACTTCCAATGCCGTACCAAACTTTTTGCTGATTCATTTCACCCCCATTTCTTCCTGAAATGTGAAGCGAAATCCTTCCATCAGATTATTCCGGCGCTTCGCATGGCGGGGGAGCATTCTCATCATTATCTTCCACGCATGGCGGTTATGCGTCGGCCGGCTATTGCGTGCTTCAGCGACGTTGGATCTCAATCGGTTATATCTATTCCCCGATATTGTTTTCAGAACCGGATGCCGCATGCAATATTTTCCGATATCGCGCCTACACGATATCTCACCGAACTCCATCGATACGTATGGCGCTTATTGTTATCACCGGACCTCCCTGTACCGGCAAGACATCCCTGAGCGGAATGATCTCCGGGCGATACTCCATCCCCGCGTTCGGGAAGGATATGATAAAGGAGTCGCTTGCCGATGTTCTGAATAATGGCGGCGATATTCCATCGCGGCGGCTGGGCATCGCGGCGGAGGAGCTGCTGTACGTGGTTGCGGAGGAGTTGATGCGCCTGGGAGGCTCGGTGATTATCGAAGGGACGTTCAAGGATAGCTATGCCCGCATGCCGATTTCAGGGCTTGCCGCGCGCCATGCCGCTGATATCATCCAGATTCAGTGCGTTGCCGATCCGGAAATTCTCCTGCGACGATATCGCCTGCGCCACGGCCGCCATCCGGTTCATCCCGCGCCGGATGGAACCGAGGAATTCGAGCGCGATATGCGGCGCGGGCGATATGATCCAATCGATATTCCCGGAATAATCATAACACACGATACCACGGATGTTGCCGCCATCGATTATTCCGCGATGTATAATGTCATTGAGAATATAATTAGATGAATAAAAATCCTTTGTGATGATATTCGCGCGTTATTCCGCCGGGAATATATTTGGCAATCATATACTTGAGACACATATGCATCTATTAAACCGAATTGTCATCCTGAACGTAGTGAAGGATCTCGCAGATTCGGCCACTGATGTGTCTGGGGGCCAGCAATCACGGCATAGTCTGCGAGATCCTTCACTGGCGTTCAGGATGACAAGCTTGGCTGGATAGGGACAACCCCAAAATATGTGTCAAGTATATCAGTGCCATATATTTCCCACTCTCCGCAAACGATTATGAATATTCAATCGCTCCTTTCCGCCATCATTCCGATGCTCTTTATGTGCGTCGCCGCTCGTGCGCAGGTTTCCATTGGCGCGTGGGGCGGCGTTGATGCGGTTTCCGTGCCGTATCTGAACGGCCAGGGGGGGCTTGGCTACGGCATCGCGGCCGATTATCGCGTTGCGGAGCACTGGTCATATGGCATCTCCGCCGGAATATTGCGGAATGCGTTTGCCGCAAATTCCTTTGTCCTCCTCCCGCCGGCGGGGGATCGCACATTTCAGGCAACGACAGTTCCCGTCGAGATGATGCTCCGGTATCATCTATCGAGCGATCCGGCCGAGCGGAGTTTTTTCATGGAGGCGGGGATAAGCGGAACGCATTTCGGGCGCGACCGGGTGGATGTTGATGACCGCGATCAGGGGATAACATTTATTCCCGAGCTGTCGATGTTCGGCTTTGGCGCCAATGCCGGTGTTGGATACGAGTGGCCGCGTTTCCTCAGCGATCGGTTGCGTCTGGCTGGAAGCTGGGGATTTTCCTTCCCCCTTTCCGGTCGCGATGACGGCGGCGATCGTCCATCGTACAGCGTGCTGCGGGTGATGATGATGTACGAGCTGTAAGTCCCGCCATTGCGATATCCCGCGAAAAAAAATCGGCGCCGCCCCACCTTCCATCGGGGCGGCGCCGGAGAGGCCGTCTCCCATGTGCGCCGTTGCAATGTCACCATCAATGCCCGTCACCGCAATCGCCGCACTGGCCTCCTTGTGCAGACTGTTGGGGACGTTTGAAACGTCCCTCGACAAAACAAAACATGATCTACGTTCTGCTCATCG
>JBDSJW010000239.1:0-15096 GCA_039917235.1 Kapaibacterium sp. (SeqCode)
GGAAGGGGATTGAACGAGCGGATACAACCTGCCGGCTACATCAGTATGCGCCAGCGGTAGAAGCCGAGAAAATATGGATTGGATGGGACCGGATGCCAGCGTGGGTTGGGGTGGGCCGCCAGTTCCGCCAGCGTAAGCCGCTTGACGATCCCCGGCTTCGTTCCATCGGGGCCGGTGTGATAGACGGTCATTCCGTTGCCGAGATAGACCATGGTATGATACGGCCACTGGCTTTCGGTATCGTTCAGATAGATCATCACATCGCCGGGGAGGGCGGCGGCGGGATCGCGCGAGAGAAACGCGAGTGAGTTGTCCTTCAGGCGCGCAGCCTCCGCGAACTCGCTGAAGTTGGCGAGCGATGCGTGCGGCGGATGCCATGCCGGGCGATCGGCCGGTTCGGGCGACGCGATCTCCCGGGTATCCCCCGCTACTTTCCTGACAGGGCTTTCGCTTTTGACGGGGTTGTCCCCTTTGGTGAGCGCATCGCTTTTCAGAGCGCTCTCCCGACCGCCGGCGTTGAAGATCCGCGTGCCGACAATCGGGACATCGGGATAGTTGTATTTCCGCACATCCGGGATGGATGATGTCACCAGCCACTGCCGCGAGCGGAGCCATGCGTTATCGTGCCGCTTCAGCGCCTCGCGGTAGCAGTAGCGGAGCAGCCCGGCGCAATCGCGATCCTGCCAGCGATCGTCGATATGCGTCCGCTGCGCCAGAGCGATCGTCGTAAACCAGCGACGGAACGCCGTTCGGTCGCTTTCGGAGGAGAGATCGAGGAGATCGGGATAGCCGTTGTGGTTGCCATCAGCGAGCGACGCGGTCAGAAAGAGCTTTGCCTCGATCGGGGCGATGACGCCGGCGATATAGACCCGCACCACCACTTCCCCCGGCGTAATCCCGGCGATCAGCCGGTAGCGGAGGGAATCCCCCATCGATACGATGGTGCGGATCAGCTCCTTCCCCTGCACAATCTCAAAACGCGGCGCTGCCGGCAACGCGCGGACGTTCAGCCGGTGGCCGAACCGGGAGATGATCTTGATCTCCAGCAGCGACGATGAGACGTTATCGGCCGCGATCGTCGATGGCGTCAGCACCACATCGAAATCCTTGACCGAGGCATCCAGCCGGTGATAGATCTCGATTCCGCCGACGATGACCACCACCGCGCCGAGTGCCCAGAGGAGGGAACGGAGGATGTTCCGGCGAAGTTGTCCCGGCTGATTCTTCATACTCTTCGGATCATTTAGGGGTTTACTTCCGCGCAACCAGCCGTCCCTCGCCATGCCGCAGCCCGTTATCCTGGCGGAATCCCCAGTTCAGCGTTTCGTAGCCGGCCAGTGCCGCCCTGATGGGATCGATCCTGCCGGCGATCACCTGCGGTGAGTACCGATCGCTCTGAAGGAGAAACGCCTTGAGGTACGATGCGGAGTTCACCGCGAAGCTGTCCACCTTCACCTCGCCCTGGAAATATGTCCGCGGGTTATTCCCCACCACTTCCGGTGCCGACGGAACCGCCGCCGCAGCGCGCCGCAGCGCGGCCGGCGTGGAGGCTATCACCAGCACCTGATTGTTGATCACCGCGAAGCTCGGCTGGAGCTTCCGCTCCTTCAGCAGCGAGTCGTTCGTGGTGGTGTCGCTGGCGATCCAGAGCTTTGCGCCGTTCGCCGGGAGGATCTCCGTGGTGTAGACCAGCGATGTGATCCGGCCGAAGAAGAGCCTGAGCGTTGAATCGAACCGCGCGGGGGCGGAGCGGAGCGGCCAGGCCATCAGCAGGTTGAACGCCGTGTTGGAGTAGCCATATTCCCGTTTCAGATGATCCACGCCACCGTAGCCGAGCGCCATCGAGGGGGCCAGGAAGGGGAATATCTGCTTGCCGATATCCATCTTCGCCAGCCGCGCAAGCGAGTCGATCGGGTTTTTGCCGAGCGAGCGGACATCGACGATATAGCGCCAGAGCATCGAGGGATCATCTCCCCCCATCGTTCCCACGCCGAGCTGGCCGGGGAAACTTCCGGCGATCGCCGCGGAGCTTGCCGAGCCATCGGTCGTGATGGTCGCCTTGCCGAGCGCCCGCGCCACTACGGCCAGATGCCGTCCCGCCGGGTTGCGCGCCCCCACGACGTCGAAATATTCAGTCGGATCAAGCCATGCCAGCAGCACATCCTTCCTGCCGGTCTGATCAAGCCCCGCGAATGCCTTGTTGAAGAGGGGATCGGTGCCGATCGATGCGCCGCGATCGGAGGTAAAGGTGTGGAGCGCCGTTTTGATCACCGCCGTATCGGTCCCGACCACAAAGTAATCGCCGACGGTGGCGTAGCTGAGGGTTTTGCCGCTCTTCAGGTTCCGTACCGTTGCCACGGTGGTTCCATCAACATCCCATTTTTTGATGCCGAAATCCTTCCCGAGCTTTCCGAAGACATCCAGCATCGTCTCCCCGAGCGAGACATTCTTGTCCTTGTAGCTGGCGATCAGATATTCCTCGCCGTAGCGGCCGATGATGAAATGATCGCGGAAGAGCTTTTCCGGCGAGAAGTATGGGGCAAGAAACCCGAACGTTTCCCCGAGCCGCGCGCGGAGCGATGCAACGGTCTTCAGCAGCGGCAGCCGCCAGACATCCTCCGGCACAGGCGATTTCGCGAGCGCGCGGGCGAATCGGGAGTCGTTGAAATCCTTCAGCACATCGTCGCTGTTGGGGATCGATATCAGGTATTGCGGATGAGCGGGGAAGAAGAGGGAGATCTCGCGCGCCTGCGTCAGCGCGTAATCGGCGTCGTTGCGGCTCCGCTCCTGGAAGGCGAACGTGAGGTCCGGCTCCGCGCGGGAGATGAGGAAGCTGCTTCTTCGGTAATCGCCAAGCGGCGTGTGGGCCGCCGGATCGGCGTTAAGCCGTTTGTAGAGTGAGTCAAGCATCCCCGATGCCGCCGGCGTGCCGAGCGTCGCAAGCGAGCCGATGGCGACTTCGTAGCGCTCATCGTCCAGGCGATCCAGGTTCTTTCTGATCACCGCCAGCGCGGCTACTTTATCAGGCAGCTCGCGGAGTTTGAAGAGCGCCACTTCCCGTGCCGGCTCGCCATCGCGCCCGGCGACGATATCGGCCAGGACGCGGGCGCGGGCGCCGGGATCAAGGTCCGCCCAGTTTTTCCCCATGCGGGTTTTCACCGCGTTTTCGAAGATGGAGAGATAGCTAGGCGCGGCCACCATGGGGCTCACGTTGTCGGGATCGTAATCCCACATCACGTAAAACGCCATCAGCCCGATGGAGCCAAGCAGTGTAGCCGCGGCGATCAGTAAAAAACGACGCATAAAGCCTCGATAAGCATGTTCAATCCGTTGAACCGTAAACTTAGGGATTGTCGGGGGATGAATGAGGTGTTGGGGGAAAATTGTTGCGCGGGCAGGATGACCCCGCGCGGAAAAGATTGCGTTCCGCCGGGGCCTGGGAAGATTGTTCAGCGATCATGGAATGATTCAACAACGCGCGGATGGATGATGGTTGGCAGCTCGCTATTTCCCGTTCGCCAGCGGGCAGGCCACTTCCCCCTGATGCGGGAATCGCTCGGTCTGATGGCCGTTCTCGAAGATTTCGCAGATGATGCCGACCGATTCCGGTGTTGTTCCCATGCCATCGAGATGATCCAGCGGCACCGATACCTCCAGCGTCTCGGCGACGGCCGCCACCAGCCCGGCTATCCGCACGCGCCCCTGTTCATCCGCCAGCGCCTCGATGCCGACGCCTCCGGCGTTGAACTGGATCACGACCGATCGCGTGCCGTTCAGCGTAAGTCGTATCAGTTGCCCCTCCGCCAGTGGCAGGGGGGTATCGAAGCGGAGATAGAAGTTGCGATCATCCGAGCCGAACCAGATCCGGCGCTCGAACGCATCGGCGTGGTGCATGGCGCCGCCGACCTTCTCCACCACGAAATGTCCGGCGTTGGACCACTCGCGCGCGGTGGAGCGGAGCCCATCGATAACCGGGGAGATGGGGCCGGTGGGAGGGGTAACGCTCGCCTTGCGGCTGGCCCGGCGGATGGGGCGGTCGAGCGCGGCCGGCGGCTCCTCGCCGATCATCAGATAGACATTGCGGAGATGCGCGCGGAACAGATCGTCGAAATCATCCTGGTTTGCCACGGAATTTTCATCGCCGAACCACCAGAACCAATCGGAGCCCTCGGCGATATAGATCTCCTCCATCGCCTCGGCAAACCGGGCGGCGTCCAGCGTCGGCTTTGCGCGCATCAGCGCCTCGCGTGCCTCCACCAGCGCGTCCCACGCCGTGTTATCCTCCTCGTGGCCTATCCAGATCTTGAAATTGCTCCCGATCCAGCTTCCCGAATAGATCCTTCCCAGCGTTCGCTCCGGTCGCCGCGGCGCATCCTTTATCGCATCGTTGATGGTGGTTGTGACGATCTCGCCGGATGCCGAGAGGAGTTTGTAGAGGGCTTCAAGGAAGGGGCGGCCATTCTCCAGATAATATTCCCAGCAGTTCTCGCCATCCAGGATCACCGGGACGATTGCCTGCGCCAGCGCCTCGTCGCCATGCTCCTGGATGATCTTCGTTCTGATCTCCACGAGGCGGTTGTAGAAATCGAGCGCCGCCGCCTCCGGGTTCCAGTTGCTGTAGACAAAGCCGATGGCGTCGGAAAGTTCGTGATCGCGGAAGACCATCCAGAGAGGCCCGCTGCGGGTCTTGAGGAGATACGGAAAATATTTGGCGAGAGGTGTCCATCCCTCGCCGAGCGTTTTTCTGAGGACACCTTCATCGGTGGCGGCCCAGCCCAGGCCGGCGCCACGGAGCAACGCAAGAGCCTGATCGCTGACGCTCCCCTCGCTGGGCCACACGCCGTGCGGAAGCGCCCCGAACCGCTCCCGAAAGAGCGCGATCGCCCTGACGATATGCGCCTCGGCATCCTCCGGGAACATCACGTGATGTTCCGGCAGCGTCGCGTTCGGCATCGCCTCCAGGGCGGTGTAGCTGTCGCAGAGGATGGGGAGGATGGGGTGATAGAACGGCGTTACCGAAAGCTCCACCTGCCCCGATTCCATCCTGGCGCGATAGAGCGGTATCACTTTGGCGACAATTCCGAGCGAGGCATCAATCAGGGCGTTCTTCTCCTCCTCGGTGAAGTTCCGCCGTTTCTTCAGCAGCGCCGCGAACGGCTCATCCTTCCGTGAGTATTCCCCGATCCATGTAAGAGTGTACCAGACCTGAAGATCGAGCCAGTCCTGCGCGGAGAACCCGGCGGCCGCCTCCCTCAGCGCCTCCATATCGTCGCGATTCCGGCTGCCACGGGTGAACAGTTCGGCGTAGCGGGGGTAGGGGAGGATCATCCGCTCGGTGTTGCAGAGGAAGAAGTAGCGGAGGATGGTGATCTTTTCCTCATCGACCAGCGCCGCGGCGGGGCGGCGTGTCAGGTCAAGGACCAGATCGGTGGCGCCATGCTCCACGTAATCGATCAACTGGACCAGGAGCGAGGGGACCACGTTGATTGTCTGACGGATCGTCGGGAACTCCTCCAGCGCGGCGGCGATATCGTAGTAATCCTTGGTGGCATGGAGTCGCGCCCACGGCAGCAGGTAGCGGTTGCCGTTCTTATAATAGGGCTGATGCTGATGCCAGAGGATTGCGACGCGGAGAGGCTCGGATGCCATGCTGATTGCCGTTTGAGATGTTCCCTCGATGTCGGGCCTTCGCCCGATCGATCCGGCCCAAAATAATCCGGCGATCAGCATGAAGCAACGCGGGAGATATATCGTCCCGGCCGTCGTCACACGGCCGGGATCGTATCATTCCATCAGGCGGTCGCTGCGGAGAGACGCTTCGCGATTGAGGCAATCGCCATCGTCCCGAGGATCTTCACAAGCGTTGGGTGCTTCGCGTAGAAGCCCATCGCCTGCTGGAAGACGCTCGGGTTGTTCTCCTGAGCATGGGCCGCAACCTTTGCCACATCCTCCGGCGACGCGGTTTCCGGGTTGTCGGCAACATCGTGGCTGATGCCGAGCTTCCCGAGGAGGGAGGAGAGATCGATTCCGCTCGACGAAAGCCCGCCGAGGAGGGATCCGAGAAGCCCGCCACGCTGCTGCGGCGTCATCTCGGTGGCCGAGTTATACACCCGCTCGCGCACCTGGTCAGAGCCTAGCTCGGAGAGGGCCGGCCCGATGATAGAGCCAAGAATGCCTTCCGGCACCGCGCCAGCGATCTGGTTGTAGTGGTCGCGCGCCTCCTCACGGGTCGTGGCGCCACCTCCGTTCACATACTGGCCGATAAGGCCTCCGATCTGATCCATGAAACTCATCCTGCTCTCCAATTGATTAATGATTGCCGTCGATTGATGGGTATCTAGTTATTGGGGTCCTGACCAAGGATTCTGGTATCGGTATCCCCGATTCCGCGTCCGCCGAGCGTATCGGAAAGATCCTTCAGGGAGATGATGCCGACCAGATGGTTGTTCTCCACCACCGGCACCCTGCGTACCCCCGCCTGTTCCATGATCATCTTGACGTGCGGCAGCGAATCGTCCGGCGCCACGACGAAGAGATTTGTTGTCATCGCCTCCATGATCGGGGTGCGGGAGCCATCGGAGCCCTCGCAGCATGCGCGGAGCGCGATATCGCGATCGGTGATGATGCCGACCAGCGAACTTCTATCCTCCGGGCTGACCACCGGAACCACCCCACAATCCTCGCTTTTCATGATATCGACCGCGGCGGCCACCGTCTGTGTTGGCGTAACCGTCTGCGGGATCGGCGTCATGACCTCCGATGCTTTCAGCTCTGATCCTATCATTGCTCTATCTCCTTCTAAAATTCCACGTCAAACCGGGGCGCCGGGAGCGCGATGGCTCCGGCATGTTCCATCGTTTCCCCGTAATCCTAACCAATCCGATGCCAGCACCATGCGTTTCGGAATTCGATTGCTGCGACAACGCCTTTCAAACGGGGGGATGCGACTTTTGTATCTTGAACGCACTTTATTTTTTTATGCCGCGATATAAACTTCTTCTGGAATACGAGGGAACCCGCTTCTCCGGCTGGCAGGTGCAGCAGGGGGCGAAGTCCATACAGGGATCGCTGATCAGCGCCGCGCGCGATGCGTTCAGGAATGTGGGGGAGGTGATGGGCTCCGGCCGCACCGATGCCGGCGTCCATGCGCTTGGACAGGTTGCCCATATCGACCTGCCGATGCAGATACCGGTGCAGAAAATCCTCTTCGGCCTGAACGATAATCTCCCCGCCGATATCAACGTTATCTCCGCGACGCCGCAGAACGATCGGTTTCATGCCCGCCATGATGCCACCGGCAGGAGCTATCTCTATCAGATATCGCTCCGGCGGACGGCGTTCGGCAAGCCGTTCGTCTGGTGGGTGCGCGATCCGCTCGATATCGGCGGCATGCGCCGCGCGGTGATCGGCGCCACCGGCATGCACGATTACCGCGGCTTTACCGATATGAGCCCATCCGAGGGCTCCACCAAGGTGCTGGTGGAGTCGATCGAAATAGCGACGATCGATCAGATGCTCCTGATACGAATCAGGGGGAGCCACTTCCTCCGAAAGATGGTCAGGCGCATCGTCGGGACGCTGGTGGAGATCGGGCGGGGGAAGCTGCCGGTCGGCGCCATCAACGAGGCGCTGGAATCGCCGGGGAGCATGTCGATGAACTACACGGCTCCCCCCTCCGGGCTGTTTCTGGATCAGGTGATCTACAAGGGGGAGAGCTTCAGAGCGGGCCTGAAGCCGGCGCTGATCATCGGCACCGACGGGGAATAGCCGTTGGCCGATGCGGGAATCACGATACGATCAACATCGGAGAGGAGATCATCCATCTTCTCCGTGGGCGCGTGGAGCATCTGTCGGGGCGGGTTTCAAACCCGCCCCCCGGAAATCTTCTCCGTGGGTGCGTGGAGCATCTGATCAACGGATAGCGCATCGCGCAGTTACCAGGGGTATCGCACATGACCGAGAATATGGGAGATCTGGAGGCGGAGCTGCTGATCACATTCTCATCGGCCATGCGGGAGTTTCAGTCGGAACCCTGGCAGAGTGTTGAAGGAGGTCATCCGCATCTGATCGTCCCTGAACACTCTGAACATCGGAAGTAATTCAATAGCCCGATAATCCGTCATAATGCCGATGATCCGAATCGTCACGACCGGTGTCAGGAAATAATTCAGTAAGTGATTATGTTTGAGGGATCACCACGCGGCGCGCGTCCGTTACCAACGTTCCAAAACGATAATCGCCCTTACTCTTTGCTATGTCAGACTTCGTTCAGGTAGCTCTACCCATCCCGCTCTTCAAGACGTTCACCTACTCGGTCCCCGAGGAATGGCGCGATCTTGACCTGCTCGGCATGCGCGTCTCCGTCCCGTTCGGCAGGCGGACGATGACCGGCGTGATCGTGGAGGAGCGTTCGGAAACCGATCTGGCGAAGGTTCGCGCCATCCTTGATCTTCTCGATCCCGAGCCGCTCTTCAGCGCCGAGATGCTCCGCTTTGCCGACTGGATGACCCACTACTACGTCTCGCCGCTCGGTGAAACGCTCCGCTCGATGATGCCACAGGGGATGACCCCGGAATCCACGCAGCGGATAGCGCTGGCCGGGCGGGAGGTGCTTGAGGAGCTTCCCGGACTCCGCCGCGCCGCGCCGCGCCAGGCCGCCATCATCGCCGCGCTGGCCGATCATCCCAAGGGGATCACCATCAGCTATCTCCAGCGGAAGGTGGGCGCCGACGCGCTCTACACGCAGCTTGAATCGCTGGAGCAGAAGGGGTTTATCGTGCGGAAGATGGAGCGGGGGAAGCGCTCAGCGCCGAAGACTGTCCGCGGCGCCCGGATAGCGCCGGAGCTGTTCGATGACGAGGAATCGATCCACGATCTGTTCGATGAACTGGACCGTTCGGCGCCGAAACAGGCGGCCATCATGCTCCTCCTCTACACGCAGGCGATGCGCGTGGGGAACGATTTCGTCTTCGCCGCCGATCTGCTGGAAGCCGCCGATGCCTCGGACTCCGCGCTGAAAGGGCTTGCCGCGCGCGGCGTGATCGAGCTGGAGGATATCGAGGTCTCGCGCGAGGAGATGCTGGCCGATGAGGAGCCGCAGGGCGGGCGGACGCTGGAGCCGCAGGAGGGGGGAATCATCCCGAACAATGCCCAGCAGACGGCGATCGACGCGATCACCGGGACGATGGACCGGAATGAATTCAGGACATTTCTCCTCCACGGCGTTACCGGCTCGGGAAAGACGCAGGTATATATCGAGGCGATCCGCCACGCGATAGCGGCGGGGAAGAAGGCGCTGATGCTGGTGCCGGAGATCACGCTGACGCTTCAGCTTGTGGAGCGGTTCCGCGGGGTGTTCGGCGATCGGATCGTGCTGCTCCATAGCCGGATGTCGCCGGGAGAACGGTACGACGGCTGGCGGCGGGCCGCTTCCGGCGGGTGCGATGTGGTGATCGGGGCGCGCTCCGCGCTCTTCGCGCCGTTGCGGAATATCGGCATTGTGGTAGTGGATGAGGAGCATGAGGGGAGCTACAAACAGTACGACGCCCAGCCACGCTACAACGCCCGCGATGCCGGCATCGTCCGCGCCCAGCTTTCCGGGGCGGTCGCGGTGCTGGGGAGCGCCACGCCATCAATCGAATCGTATTACAACGCCCAGCGGGGGAAGTACGCGCTGCTGGAGCTTCCCGAACGGGTGGACAACGCCAGGGAGCCGAAGATCGTGGTGGTGGATACCGTCACGGCCAGAAAGCAGAACCTGATGCGCGGGGCCATCTCCGCGCGGCTGCTGGGGGATATCCGCGCGCGGGTGGAACGGAAGGAGGGGGTGATCATCCTCCAGAACCGCCGCGGGTTCGCCACGCGACTGGAGTGTACATCGTGCGCCCATTCCCCGACCTGCCCGCACTGCGCGGTGACGCTGACCTATCACAAGAAGCTGGAGGAGCTGCACTGCCATTACTGCGGCTTTATGCGGAAGGCGGAGCGCCGCTGCGAGATGTGCGGGCATCATGATCTCCGCCAGCCGGGGGTTGGGACGCAGAAGGTGGAGGAGGAACTGCTGGCGCAGTTGCCGGGGGTGAAGATGCTCAGGATGGATCTGGATACCACCATGAGAAAGGGGGCGCACCGGGAGATCCTGGCGGCGTTCGCGACCGGGGAGATCGATATCCTCCTCGGCACCCAGATGGTCGCCAAGGGGCTGGACTTCTCCCGCGTCTCGCTGGTCGGTGTTATCTCCGCCGACACGCAGCTACTCCTCCCCGATTTCCGCGCCAGCGAGCGGGCCTATCAGCTTCTGACGCAGGTTGCGGGGCGGGCGGGACGGAGGAGCAACATGGAGGGGGAGGTGGTGATCCAGACGGCGCATCCCGAGCATCCCGCCATCCAGGCCAGCTTTTCCAAGAATTACGCGATGCTCTACAACGACGAGCTGGCAACCCGTCGCGAGCTGAATTATCCGCCGTTTGCGCGGTTTATCGTGGTGGAGTTCCGTTCGGAGAATCAGCGGGAAGCGGAGAAACATGCGCGGCTGTTCCGGGGGCTGCTCCCCACCAGAACGCCGGAGATGGATATCATGGGGCCGGTTGCCGCGCTGATTGAGAAGCTCAGAAACCAGTATCGCTATCAGATCGTGATCAAGAACAGCCGCGTTACCGATCCCGGCGGGAAGATATTCTACCGGATTTTTTCCGAGGCCTACGAACGCTACAGCGCCGAACACGGCAAAACCTCCGTTCAGGTTATTGTTGACGTGGACGCGCAGGGGATGGGCTGACCGCCCCGTTGCGATGCTCCCATTTCCGTATTGATCCGTACCTTTCGGTCATCCCTCCGGCCGCCTCCCACGGCCTTCACGATCCTGAACCGACGCCGGCAATCCGTCCATGACGGAGGACGCCGGTCCACATCCTCCAATCTCAACATGTAGTCGCCGATGAAATCCTTATCGACCTGTTGCACGATCGCCGTTCTTCTCCTCTCGGCATGGGTCGCCGCCCCGCCGTTGCGGGCGCAGACGCCGCCGTTTACGATTCAGACATTCACCTTCACATCGCCGCAGGATGGGGCGTTTGTCTTTCCAAGGGATACTTCGCGGTTCGAGAAGATTCTGATGCACTACAAGCTCCGCTGTCCGTTCGGTGGGCAGTGCGGCGAGTGGGATTATCTGGAGTATATCAACCTCTACCAGAAAACCGGCAGGATCGATTCCAAGCTCCGCTCCGCGTCAAATTATACGGTGGAGGATACGCTCCCCGATCCGGTGCGCTATATGAAATCGCCGTCGTGGAATTATTTTCCGACGATTCGGCGGGTACTTACCCGCATCGATACCACATCAATAACCACCGCGGCGGTTGGAACTGGAATCGTGGAATTGCCATCGCCGTTCGCGGTGGCCTCGCATGTTGCACATTCGCAATTTCTCTGGAAGGTCGCGGAATTAAAGACCGCCGGTTTGACGGCCGGAAATATCTCGGGAATGCGCCTCGACGTTGGCCTTCAGGGGACCGCGATGCGGAACCTGATGATACGGCTGAAGGGGACAAAACTCGATTCGCTCACGGCGGCGGGATATGAAAATGTCGGGCTTGGCACTGTTTATTCGGTCGATCATTTTACGCCGAAAGCGGGATGGAATTCATTCAATTTTCCCGATGGATTTATCTGGGACGGCAGCAGCAATATCGTTGTCGATATCAGCTTTGATGATGATGGCGCGGAAACGTCATTCGGCAGCACCGTAAAAGCGGAGAATACGACGTTCAGCTCCGGGATCATGGCCTCCGGGCGGAACGGGATGCTCCATTTCGAGGGGAAGGATTATGTCACGGTGCCGGCCGGCGCGTTCTCTCCGGTGGACAGCGCCATCACCATCGGGTTCTGGCAGTACGGCAACTCGAAATTCCAGCCGCAGCAGCAGTCGATTTTCGAGGGACTTGATTCGCTCGGCCGTCGCGTTATCAACGCTCACCTTCCGTGGTCGGACAGCTCGGTCTACTGGGATGCGGGAGCGGGGGGGAGCTACGACCGCGTCAACAAGCTTGCGAAGTATGCCGACTTCGCTGGAAAATGGAATTACTGGGTATTCACGAAAAATGTGAAGACCGGATATATGCGGATTTATCTGAACGGCGTGGCATGGGCGGCGGCATCCGGCAAGAAAAAGACGATGGAGGGGATCAGTAAATTCCGCATCGGCTCGGCCGGCGATGGGACATCGAATTACGATGGAAATATCGACGAGTTCGCGGTCTGGAACGCGGAGGTGGATGCCGCCACAATCAAGGCGTGGATGAATAAGGATCTTAACGCAAGCCATCCGTTTGCCGCAAATCTCCGGCTCTACTACAAATTCGGCGACGCGGGGATGACGCGCACTGCCGATTCCAGCGGTCATGGGTACGACGGCTATATGGCCGGCCCACCCGAGCGGAGCATCGTGGCCGGCGCCGATATCTTCAGGAATTTCTTCTCCCTGAAAGCGCGTCCGAATGTGGTGTTCGAGCGTTGGACGGGGAGGAGTCGCGCCGATACGATTGTGACCGTTGACTCGGTGGAACATGCACCGTATCAGGTCGTCTTCTACCGCGATCAGGCGCATCCGGCCAGCCCCACCGATACCCTTACCGTCTGGCCGACATATTCCCGGAATTATAAATACGACAAGCTCGGCCACGTGATTGATTCCACATCGGTAGCGCCGGATTCCACGCTGCATCTCGTGAAAATTCCCTATTACGAGAAATTCGAGGTGACGAATAAATTCGAGTTGGGGCGATATATCACGCCGTACGGAAATGGTCTGAACCTGGGTGAGGGCTTTACCTGGACCTACGATGTCACCGATTACAAGACGCTTCTGCACGACACGGTCCATCTCTCCGCCGGAAACGGCCAGGAGTTGGTCGATCTCTCCTTTGAATTTTTCCCCGGCGTTCCCCCACGCGATCCGGTCAGCATCACCAACGTCTGGAATGGCGGCCCGAGCTACGGAACCAGCACGCCGATCAGCAATTTCCTGACGCGGAAAAAGGTGAAGATCGACGGGCCCAACGTGCGGTTCAAACTGCGGACAACGGGACATGGATTTGGCGGCACCGAAAATTGCTCGGAATTCTGCCCGAAAATTCATTCGATTACGGTAAATGGGACCAAGAAATTCGATACGCTTGTCTGGCGGAATGATTGCGGCCTGAACCCGGTCTACCCGCAGGGGGGGACGTGGCTCTACAACCGCTCCAACTGGTGCCCCGGCTCCGACGTGCCGACATACGATCTGGAGATTACACCATACGTAACGCAGGGGGATTCCGCGTCGTTCGATTATTCGATCGAGAATTATACATGGAATGGGCAGGGGAGCACGCCGTATTATGATATCGAGACGCAGGTGGTGAGTTATTCGAAGCCGAATTTCGTTCTCGACGCGGCGGTGGAGCATATTAAATCGCCGAGCAAGACCGATCTTTATCGCCGGATGAACCCAATATGCAGCAACCCGATCGTCACGATCAAAAACACTGGATCGACGCCGCTCACCGCGCTGACAATTACCTACGGCATCGCCGGGGCAAAGCAGAGCACATTTACATGGACGGGGCATCTCGATTTTCTTCAGACCGAGGATGTGGAGCTTGGTTCCTTTGAATGGGCTGGCGGCAATGCGCCGTTCCAGGTATCGGTAAGCGCTCCGAATAATGGCGCCGATCAATATGCCAACAACGACATCATGCAGTCGGCATACGATTTTCCGCCGCAATATCCATCGAATGTGATATTCGAGTTGAAGACGAACGCGCAGGGAGCTGACAATTCCTACGTGATCCGGGACGCGGTCGGCAATGTGGTGTTCGAGCGGAACAATCTGGACGGGAACACCACCTACAAGGACTCGCTCAACCTGCCGAACGGCTGCTATGAGTTCCGCCTTGTCGATCAGGGGGGGGACGGACTTTCGTGGTGGGCAAATCCCGATGCTGGCAATGGATTTATGCGCCTGAGAAATGGGGCAAATGGGGGACTGATTAAAACCTTCAACCCCGATTTCGGCACCGAGATCTATCAGCAGTTCACCGTCGGTTATTATCTGGCCGATGCCGATGAGCCGGCCGCCGAGAAGAGCCATGTCAGCGTCTTCCCGAACCCGACGACGGGCGAATTCACGGTGGATCTGGCGATGGCAAAACATGAGGATCTGACGATCGCGGTGACAAATGTGCTGGGACGGACCATCTACCAGCGCGCCTTCAAAAACATGCTTGCCGACCATGTCAACCTTGATCTGGCCGGGAATCCCGCCGGGCTCTACTTCGTGACCGTGAAGAGTGCCGAGGGGACGATCACCAGAAAGATCGTGCTGAACTGATGTAATGCTGGTCAGTGATAATCATGCGACGGAGCGCCGGAAGGGAGTAATACTCTACCGGCGCTCCGTTTACGTTCGGCATCAAACAAACTGACACGAAGCATCAGCGGGATTTTTCTGATGTTGCGGAAAAATTATTCAATCCTCCGATAGTCTGGGAAATGCGTTTATGAGCGAACAGACACTGCAAGGGGTTTTCGATTTCTTCTGGGCTGATTATTCGGTGATTACCCCGGATGCCCCGAAAATTCATGCGCTTCTCAACGAGCGCGGCGAGACGATCGTGAACGATCATATCGCGTTCCGCACGTTTGATATCGATCCCATTGGTGTTGAAGCGCTCGGCTCCGCGTTTACGGCGTTCGGCTACAGTGTCAGCGGCGAATATCATTTCGAGAAGAAGAAGCTCCGCGCCCTCTCGTATGCCCATCCCGATCCGATGCTCCCGCATATATTTATTTCCGAACTGCTGACCGGCGAATTCAGCGCGGAGCTTCAGGAGATTGTTCGCGGCCTGGCCGCCCAGATTCCGGCGGGGAGGACCGGGGCTGAGATTTTCACCGCCCTGCCGACGTGGAAGCCTGTTCCGTTCGAGACCTACAAACGGCTTCTGGAGGAGTCGGAATACGCCGGGTGGCTCTCGGCGTTCGGCATACGGGTAAATCATTTCACGGTGCTGATCAACGCGCTGAAGACATTCGGATCGCTCCAGGAGTTCAACAGCTGGC
>JBDSJW010000240.1:0-4066 GCA_039917235.1 Kapaibacterium sp. (SeqCode)
ACCTATGAGTAAGTTTCCTGATACAGATTTCGGCACAAAAAGCCGTCTTTGCTTGGCTTGGCAGACCGGAATATCAGATTACTTTCACGTAGGTACTTATTGATTAATGATACTACAATCCGAACGCCATTGCGATGCACTCTCCGGTGGATATTTCGCGCGGTGAACACTCTGGAAACGAATATGGAAATGCCGGAAGTTGATGATCGCCACGCGTCCGGCGCGTATCGCAATGTTCAACTCGGATTTTCATTTGGAAATTTTTCAAATCGTCATCGCGAACGGAAAATCTTTTCAACGCGTGTGCGCCATCGCGTGAGAAAAACATCAGCCGAAGTTTTTCGAAAAAAAATCTCACATCACCGGACAATCAGGCGGAGTTTTTGAAAAGAGCATTGCGGTGGGGGAGAAACGAGCAACGCCCCTTCTCAACAATGAAAAGAGGCGTTGCGATATGTTCAGGCTGAAAAGGGAACCGCTCAGTTATCGCCGCCGGTCGGAGCGCTTGCGGTAACCGTGCCGGCTCCGGCACCGGCGTTCACATCGTAGCGGCGCGCGCCGATTATGTGCGTTGCATAATATTCGGTCTCAAGCGAGGAGACGGTGACGCCGTTGCGGCTGGAAGCATGGGCGAACATGTTGTTGCCCAGATACATTCCAACGTGCGAAACGTAAACTGCCTGGCGCGTGTGGAAGAACACCAGATCGCCGAACTGAAGTTCCTCATGCGCGACCGGCTGGCCGGCATCCCACTGCGCGGCGGCGGTGCGGGGGAGTTTGTAGTTCATCGAGCGATAGATCGTTCCGGTAAACGCGGAGCAATCGATTCCGTTGCGCCCCATTCCGCCGAACAAGTAGCGCGTGCCGACCCAGTCCATCAGCGTTTCCATCACCACCACTTTGTCCACGCCGTTATCCATGATCGTGCTCTCGCCGTTGAGCGTCGCCATGTACTTTGTGAATTCCTTGTAGAAGGAATTGATATCGGTGGGAAGCTCCTGAAGGTTCTGCTCATCTTCGGCGGTGATCTTGTCGGGATCCTCCTCATCATTCAGCTCGGAGTCTTGATAGGCATCAAGGGTTCTTTCACCAGTGATTCCCGTCGAGGCGACGAACTTCGCCACTGGAGCGGCGGCTGCCTCTCCATTCACCACATTGACAACATCGGTTGCCGGCTGGATGCCGACCAGTGAGGCAAGATCAGGAAGCTTTTCAGCCAGCAGCTCGGTTGCCACCTGCTTTGTCACTTCGGGATTGCCGCGAAGCGTGTAGGTGCGATGCGAGTGATGCGAACGGGAAGCTGTTTTTCCTCTGGCCTTGTTTTTGCTTTGTCCTTTTACAGTCTTTGTCGCCTTTGGCTTGCCATGGGCAAGCGCAAGATTGGAACCCGCCGGGGTTACAATCAGCGCGAGCGCGAGGAACATTGTAGCCGCTGGGGGAAGACGAAGAGATAGCGTTCTCGTCATGAAGTCTCCGTAAATGGAAATTCGTTTATCAGCTATGTTGTTTTCTAACATGGGAAAGCATCAGGCGATCGAGAGGATCAACAGTATAGCCCTCGATACCTGGCTGCGTCAGACGCTGAATCGTGGAATGATACAGAAGAATCCACGGCGCCCTGTCAAGAATGATCCGCTCGGCCGCTCCGTATATCGCGGAACGCTGGTCGATGGAAAGCCCGGGCGCAAGCGCGGCCCGGTAGAGCGAATCGACGGTGGGATCTGAAAAGCGGGTCGTGTTGGAGCCGCTTGGTGAGGCATATCTGCTATAGAACAGCGCGATAAAATTTTCCGCGTCAGGATAATCGGCCATCCAATTGGCGCGCCAGAAGGGGAGCTTGCCGTCGGCCGCCATGGAACGGTGCTGGGCCGGCGAGACGCGGTTGATCTTCATCTTGACGCCGATCGCATTCAACTGCTCCTGGACAACCTGCGCCACTGAAACCGCACGTTCGCTCTCGCTGATCTGCACCTGAATCTCCGGCAGTCCCGCGCCATTGGGATATCCGGCTGAATCGAGAAGCTTTCTCGCCATCTCCTTATCGAACGTATATCCGCTTACGCCGCTGTATCCCGGAAGACCCGGAGGAACCGGGCCGTGAACCGCCGGAATCGCCTGTCCATGCAGCACGTACCGGACAATCGCGTCGCGATCAATCGCGTAGTTCAGCGCCCTGCGCAGAAATCTGTTCTTCACAAACGGCGATCCCGCGGCCCCCGGCGCGGCAGAGTCCAGCATAAAGCCGTAATACTCAACCGACATCGACGGGGTTGTGAAGAGCCTGTATTTCGTGAAATCCCCCTTGAGAGATTTTCCGTCCGGTGTCAGCACCTGATCGGCAAACGTCGGGTCCACCGTGGCAATCGCGTCGAGCTTTCCTTCCTGAAACTGAATGAACTCCGTCTTCTTATCAGTGTTGAAGGAGACTTCCACCGAGTCGAGATAGGGGAGACGCGCGCCCGAGGCGTCCTTTTCGAAATAGTTCGGGTTCTTCACCAGCACAAGCCGCTGTCCGTTTGCCCACTCCGCAAGTTTGAACGCCCCGGCGCCAACCGGATGCCGCATAAAATCCTTTCCGTACTTCTCGATCGCCTCATGCGGGACGATATAACCGTACGGCATCGAGAGGAGCGAGAGAATGATCGGCGATGGCTCGATCAGCGAAATGACAAACGTTGTATCATCCGCGATTCTGAACCCCGCGACATGCGCGTTCGCGGTTTTCCCGCCATCGTTATAGAATTCCTCGGCGCCGACGACTTTTCCCCGGAAAATCCAGAACCCTGTGGATGCCGTCGCCTGCGTGCAGATCCGCTCGAAACTGTAGCGGATATCCTCCGCCGTCAGCTTCCGTCCCTTTCCGCCGCTGAAGCAGGGATCATCGGTGAAGAGGACATCATTCCGAAGATGAAATGTCCATTCGCGGCCATCCTCGCTGGTCGTCCAGCTTTTCGCGATGAGCGGAATCGGTTTCAGTGCCGAATCAAGCCCAACCAGCCCAACGAAGATCTGTCCGCCGACCCACCAGGGGGCGCGGGCGCTTGTGCGGGCGGGATCGAGCGTGTTGAGATCCTCGATCTCATTATAACGGAAGACATTCAGGCTTGCGTTGTTCGATTTCCGGCAGCCGGTGACCGAGGCGATCGCCAGCGTAAGCATTATCAAAGAACTGAAAAAGCGTTTCAACGAGATTCTCCCGAGGCGTAGCCGATACATATGCGTGATTGCCGGTCGCGTGAAGATTCGAGCATGTGCCATCAGGCTGGTTTTTGTCCCATGTCGAACCATGTGGCCTTGAAATCGCGGCGATCCATCGGGTTGGAAGTGTAGCCGCGGACGTAGGGCTGCACCAGCCGGAAATCGAGATCGTGGAAGATGAAGAGCATCGGCGCCTCATCCACCGCTACCTGCTCCGCCTGCACATAAAGTTTATAGCGGGCCGCGTCATCGAGCGTGCCAAGCGCCAGCTCAAAAAGTGAATCGAATCGCGCGCTGGCGAACCGCGTGGAGTTGATCGGCGAGCGATCGGTCGGGTTCGCGGGGAGCGTCTTGCTGTAGAAAAGATTCAGAAAGCTGTCGGGATCGGGATAATCGGCGTTCCAGCCGAGACGGAAGAGGGGAGCCTTGCCGGATTCCAGCAGCTCCTGATGCTGCGGCCATTCCAGCACGCGAATCTCCACCTTGATGCCAAGCCCTTTTGAAAGCATGTTCTGCATCGACTGCGCCACAAGCTCATTGCGGCCGCCGCCGGAATTCAACTGGATGGTGACGGTTGGGAAACCTTTTCCATCGGGATAGCCTGCCTCCGTCATCAGCGCGCGCGCTTTTGCCAGATCGTACGAGTAGCCGTGGATGCTGGCGGTATCGTAGCCGGGCATCGAGCCGGGGACGATGCCGTGAACCGCCGGGCCGGCCGCCTGTCCCTGAAGAACGTAGCGGACGATCTTGTCGCGGTCGATCGCATAGTTGAACGCCTGGCGAACCCGTTTGTCCCTGAAGACATCACTCGTGGTGAGCATGCCGTAGAACTGCGTGGAGATCGCCGGCACCCGGTCGATCCTGAACG
>JBDSJW010000241.1:0-5970 GCA_039917235.1 Kapaibacterium sp. (SeqCode)
GCTGGCCGACGCGATAACATCCCCCACCCGGATGCCGGAGAAGGCGATGATTGCGGCGGGGGAAGAGGATTGCGCCCCCTCCACCCTGATATCGAGCACCTTGAGCGAGGGAGCGGCGCCGGACGCCGGCTGGGCAAAGGCGACGGTCCCGGAGGCGCCGGCAGCCGAGAGCATAAGGCCGACCGCAAGACGACGCAATTGCTGAGTTCTACTGTTGACGGGTAAACGCATTTATGATCTTCTGAACGTAGTTTCTCTGGGGCTCATCGGCATTATCAAGCTGCTCGCTGGTTTTTCCGAACCGGCGTTCGCGCTGGAGGAAATTGGCAAACGCATCGTACAGGTTTTCGCGGCGGAAGTCCGGCCAGAAGACCGGTGCAACGTAAATCTCCGAGTAGGCCATCTCCCAGAGGAGAAAATTGCTGAGCCGCATCTCCCCGCTGGTCCGGATCATCAGATCGG
The DNA here is from genome assembly GCA_039917235.1 of Kapaibacterium sp. (SeqCode). GTDB lineage: Bacteria > Bacteroidota > Ignavibacteria > OLB7 > OLB7 > JAFDZV01. The sequence goes on from JBDSJW010000241.1 coordinate 463, forward strand.
GATCGGGGGTGGATTCGGTGGTGAGATAGGTGCGGAATAATTCCTCGGAAATATCCTCCGGGGATAATTTTCCGCCACGCACATCAAGCGCCAGCGTCTGCACCGCGCGGAGAATATCCCACCGCCCACTGTAACTGAGTGCCAGCGTAAGTGTCAATCCGGTATTGACGGAGAGTTTGTCGATGCTCTTATGGAGCTGCCGTTGTACCGGCTTCGGAAGTGAATTGAGATTGCCGATCGCGTTGAGCCGAACGTTGTTCCGTTCCAGCTCATCAAGCTCGCTTCGCAGATAGTGAAGGAGCAGATTCATCAGAACGCTTACCTCGCTCCGCGGACGCTTCCAGTTCTCCGTGGAGAACGCGTAAAGCGTAAGATACGGAATGTGCATCTGTCCGCAGGCGCGGACGATATCGCGGACGGAGCTTACCCCTTCACGGTGCCCGGCAACGCGAGGATATCCGCGCTCCTTCGCCCAGCGCCCATTTCCATCCATGATGATTGCCACGTGACGCGGCAATGTACCTCGACCAGCCAACTCGAGTTGAACCCGCTTGTCCTGGTCAGACTGTTCACTATCCCAACTCACGTTTGATAATTCCAGTAAGGTTTCAAAAAAAATGGCAGCGAATCTACCGGTTTAGGCCGCCAAAAACAAGCTTTCAAGGGGATTCCCCGATGCCCGATCCAGCCGCGCGAACGCGTTGAATCGGCTTGAAGACCCGGACGGAATGCGCCGCCGGACCGCTCCTCCCCGCCATCTCCCGCGGTTGGCGATATGCTCGCCAATTGCGGGATGGAACGAAGACAGAAATGAGTATCGAAACCGGACGCCCGCGATTCAAGGCAGAACCGCTGCCCCACGGGAATCATAACGGAGTTGGACTGCTGTTGCGCAACGCGCCGGCAATGACGCGCTGATGTTCGGCAACTCCACATATGACGCGGATCGGCCATCCGGTAACGTTTGTTTTGATATTGATCAATACGAGATGTAACTTTAGGCAATTCAATCGGAGGATCACGGTTCCAGATCCTCACCGACATGAAAACTCCGATCGGGTTGCCTCCATCCTCACCTCAGTTCTTGCCCCGGGCATCGATCATATATGCCCGTCTTCGAATTCAGTTACCGCGAACGGGGTTTTGACCCCTGCTCTCATCTTTCGATTTAGACAGGACTATCTCGCATGAACAGACGCTCGTTCCTACAGAAAGGCGCCACGCCCGCGACGGGCTTTCTCGCCGGCGCGTCCCTCAAGAATGGGGATCGCGACGCGCGGTCGTGGAAGGATGATGGAAAATCCACTCCCGCGTGGTCATCATCGGTCCAGAGCTCCGGCGATCTCTCCCCCTACGTCCCGCGCGCCGATAAGCCGTGGGATGAGCATCGGGCGGCCCATCTGCTCCGTCGCGCCGGGTTTGGATTCTCCTGGAGCGATCTCAACACCGCGCTGCAATCGACTCCCACGGCGCTTGTGGACGCGATGCTGAAAAGTTCCGCAGCCCCGGCTCCCCCCGGCTCCTGGGTTACGCAGATTCCACCAACTCAAATTACCGACACCGACAGGACGCAGTTCTACACCTGGGTGCGCGATATGCAGGAATGGTGGATAAATCTTATGATGCAGCCGCAGAACGCGCTGCGCGAAAAGATGGTCCTCTTCTGGCATAATCACTTCGTCAGCGAGTACACGAAGGTCGAGGTGACGCAGCATCTCTATAATCAGAATCAGCTGTTCCGCCAGAATGCGTTCGGCATGTTCAATGACCTCACCAAAAAAGTCTCGGTCGATCCCGCGATGCTGATCTATCTGGACGGCGCCACCAGCCGCCAGGGAAATCCGAATGAGAACTACGCACGCGAGCTGATGGAGCTGTTTACGCTCGGCGCCGGAGCATACAAGGACGGAACGCCCCACTATTCGGAAAAGGATATCGTGGAGATGGCGAAGGCGCTTACCGGCTGGACGGTCAACGGGCTGACGGGCGAGTTCAAGAGCGCGCGGTTCGACAGCGGCAGCAAGACAATCTTCGGCAAGACCGGAAATTTCGGCCTGGCGCCGAATACCACGAATGTCATCGATCATATCTTCTCGCAGGATGACAAGGATATTGTCAACCACAAGCGGGCCGCCGTCTATATCTGCACAAAACTCTATCAGTTCTTCGTATCCGAAACGCCGGACATGGATATCGTCGCCGGCATGGCACAGACGCTTGTCGATAGCTACTGGATGATCGGCCCGGTGCTGAAGCAGTTGCTGACGAGCGAGCATTTCTTCGACGACAATGTGATCGGCGCGAAGATCAAAAGCCCCGCCGATTTCGTCCTCGGCTCCATGCGCCAGTTCAGCCTGACGCCGGCATTCGCCCGCAACAACAGCGATGTCGCGCGACCTGAAACGCACGATCCGAACGTCGCGATGGCGTTTCTCTCGCAGTGGCTTCTCTATCCGCCCAATGTCAAAGGCTGGCTTGGCGGAAGAACCTGGATCAGCAGCGCCACGGTTCCGCTCCGCATCCGCTATTCGAAGATGTGGATCGAGCCGATTCCCGGCGCGCTTCCATGGAATTTCAACCCCGTGACGTTCGTCAAATCGCTCCCCGATTCGGACGATGCCGAAAAACTCCTGGGGCATATGATAGCGCTGCTGCTGCCGCTCGGGATTTCGGACGAATCGAAACAGGGTCTGCTCGATGAGCTGCTCGGCGGCGGCCCCGCCTATGAATGGAATCCCGATGCATCGAACGCGGCAACGCGCATCCGCGCCTGCCTGATTCGCATGACAAATCTGGGCGAATACCAGCTCATGTAGGCGCTCCCCGCGCTCTCGCTATCGTAAGAGTCTTTTCACAGAACAAGTTGAACAATCATGCTACGTAGAGACTTTTTAAAACGTGCGATGCTGGCAGGGGCCGTTCTGCCGATTGCCTCCTCGGGCCTCTTTGCCCGCCCGCTGAGCAGCCTCTTCCTCCCCGGCGTCCCGGCGGCGCAGGATCGGGTCTTTGTGCTGATCAACCTGAACGGCGGCAACGACGGGCTGAATACGGTGATCCCGATCAACGACCAGCATTATTACGACGCGCGACCAAGCATCGCCATCAAGAAGAGCGACGCGCTGCCGATCAGCGGCGGGCTTGGGCTGAACGGCGTGATGACCGATATCCAGTCACTCTATAATAATGGTCAGTGCGCGATCATCGAAAGCGTCGGCTATCCCGATCAGGATCGATCGCACTTCCGCTCCACCGATATCTGGAACACGGCGTCGGATTCCAACGTGGTGCTCCACACCGGCTGGATGGGACGATATCTGGAAAATTCGCACCCGGAATATCCCGGCATCCTCCCCACCGCGCCGTTCGCCATGCAGATCGGCTCAAGCGCCACGCTGGCGCTTCAGGGAGAAAAAGGGGGAATGGGAATGGCGATCGATAATCCCGATCGCTTCTACAATCTCGCCAACGGATTATCGGTGCAGCCGGAGCCGCTCCCCGCAACGCAGGCCGGGCCGGAGCTTCAGTTCGTCCGCGATGTGATCGCGCAGTCAAACCGCTATTCCAGCGAAATCCATAACGCCATGGTCGGCGGCTCCACCAACGCCCAGTACGATGGCGACAACCTGGCATCGCAGCTCAAGGTTGTGGCACGGCTGATCAACGGCGGGCTGAAGACATCGATCTACGTTGTGACGCTCGGCGGATTCGATACGCACTATGGGCAGATGACGGCGCAGGCGCAGCTTCTGAGCCGACTATCGAAGGGGATCAAGAATTTCCTGGCCGATCTCAACGTGGCCGGCAACGGCGATCGCGTCGTCTGCATGACCTATTCGGAGTTCGGACGCCGCGTCAACGAAAACGGCTCGCAGGGAACCGATCACGGCGCTGCTTCGCCGCAGTTCGTCTTCGGGAAATCGGTACTCGGCGGAAAAGTGCTCGGCGGCGCGCCAAATCTGGTCGATCTGGATAATCGCGGCGATATCATGTTCGTCAACGATTTCCGGCAGATCTACTCGGCGGTGCTTCAGGACTGGTTCGGATTCGGGAAATCAAACGTCGATACGGTTCTCGGCGGATCGTTCGCGAAACTTCCGCTCTTCACGCCGCTCGCCGGCGGAGTTATGGACGAGGATCACGCGCGCAACGCCGGCTACGCGCTTCAGCAGAATTTCCCCAATCCGGTCTCCGGCTCCACGCTGATCAGTTTCAACGTCCCGGAAGCATGTCAGGTGGATCTGAATGTGATCGCGAGCGACGGGCGGCTGGTGCGGAATATGATCAGCAGGCGCGTCGATGCCGGCGATCATCAGATTCAGTTCGATGCGTCACGGCTGGCGTCCGGAACATATTCCTATACGCTCGAAAGCCGCGGATACCGCCTGACGAAGCGGATGGTGGTTGTCCGTTAACTGATTATCGGGGACGTTTGAAACGTCCCCCCTACAACTCGTTGTTGCAGAACGGCCGCCGATATGGTGGCCGTTCGCATTTCGCGGAGGGCAAACGGAAATAAAATTTTCGCTGATCCGTACCTTATCCGCGACACACGCACGGATTTGTGGTCTACATCACATGGCGCGCTCCACACCGCGCGGAACGGATTTTTTTCAGATTGCACGCGGGCGATCGCTCGCACATGATCGCCCGGTCAGTGCAAGTACTCCCCGGCGTCGCCCCGATTACATCGATTTCACCGGCATTCGAGCCCGGATGCCGCGATCTCATCTGCTTCGATTATGAGCCAAGACGTTACTCCCCTGCAACCGGAACGAGGTGCGCGATGAACCGGCGCGATTTTCTGAAGTGGAGCCCGTCGAAATCCGATGGCGCGGCATCCCTCCTCTCGGGATCATCCGATCTTACCCCCTACGTTCCGCGTCCCGATAAACCGTGGAACGCGCGCCGCGCGGCACATCTCCTCCGTCGCACCGGATTTGGCCCGCAATGGGCGGAGCTGGAATCGGCGATGAAATCCACCCCCGCGGCGATCGTTGACGTGCTGCTCGATAATTCCGGCGCACAGCCGATGATGTTTCAGAACTGGACCACCGATGATCCGTTCGATGATTCGACCGAGCCGGAGGTGCGCCAGCAGTTCTACACCACCTGGCTTCGCGATCTCCAGTTCTGGTGGATCAATATGATGCTCGTCCCCGGCCCCACGCGGCTCAGGGAGAAAATGGTCCTCTTCTGGCACGGCCACTTCGTCAGCGAGTTCACAAAGGTGGAAGTGACGCAGTATATGTACATCCAGAACCGACTCTTCCGCGAGTATGCGTTCGGCAGCTTCAAGGAGCTGGCCCGGAAGATCTCCACCGATCCGGCGATGGTGATCTACCTGGACGGCGCCGGCAACAAGGCGGAGAGCCCGAACGAGAATTACGCGCGCGAGCTGATGGAACTCTTCACGCTCGGCACCGGAACGTACAAGGACGGCACGCCGCATTATTCCGAAAACGATATCGTGGAGCTGGCGCGCGCGCTTACCGGCTGGACACCGAAAGG